>NZ_LMMI01000024.1:0-37700 GCF_001422775.1 Methylobacterium sp. Leaf87
TGCGCTCGCCCGACCAGCTCCGCCGGCCAAGCTACCCGTGGCGGAACGGCCCACCGTGCACTAACTTTACCCTTGGACCACCTCGTGGGGGCCGATCACCCCTCGCGGACCGCGGTGGCGAGCGCCTGCAGGCCGGCCTCGGCCTTGGCGGCCCGGCCGTTGGCGGCATCGAGGGCGGCGCCGAGGACGACGGCCTCCTGCCGGGCGGCCGCTGCGTCGGCCTGCGCGCCGGCGAGGAGGCGGCGGACCCGGGCGAGCTCGGCCGCGACTTCTGAGACCGCGTTGGCCTGCGTGATCTGATGCTGGCGGACGCCGTGGAAAGCGCCGGTCACGAGAGCGTCGCCAAGAAGCAGGCCTTGCGTCACGCGGAGGCCAACGTCCATTCCGGTGTGCAGTGCGACGCCCATGACGCTCTCCCCTCGATCCGATCTCGCCGAATCAGAAGGCACCTGGGCGGAAGTCCCGGTCAACAGGCCTTCGATGCTGTCCACATTTCTTCGTGAACGCCTCGTTTATTTGAGCCCAGGCTATTGTGCCTTGCCCACTCAGCACTTCTACGCACGAGGGAAGCACGAGCTCGTGCGCACATCGTGCCGTCCGGCCTGACATGTCATTGTGCCTCTCATGACGCCGGGGGATGCTCCCCTCATGAGCCAGCCCCTTCCTGCATACGCCACCGCTAAGGACCGCCTCGCCAACCGGAAGGCTCAGGCCGCAACGCGCGAGCGCCGTGCCGAGGCCGGCCGCCCGGATCCGGCGACCCTGGATCGTGCGATTGCCGATGCCGTGAGGGACTGCCTCGCGGCCGCGCCTTCCGGCCGGCGGCTTGCAACCCCACTTGATCCGGAGAGGATCATACGTGCAGCCGCCGTCGAACTGCTGAGGCGATCCCATCGGGCGATGGAGGCCGGGAAGCTGGCCGTGATCTACAAGCCCGAGGCCGTCGCGGCTGCCCTGGCGAACCGTCTCGGCCTGGAAATCTAGAGCGCGGAGTTTTCCACAAACGCGATTCCTTGGGCAGGAGTAACTAGGTACGTCCAGGCGTAGTCGGAAACCACTCGTCTGACGCGTACCCCCAATCGGCGTGTGTTGCCGGGTGCATGGGGGACCGCCTATCCTTACCCCATAAGCGGTCTCAAGACTGAAATAGACTTCGACGTCTTTGCCTTCTAGAAGGGGGTAGATGCCTACGTCGAACTGGTCTTCGCGTCCGCCATCGTGGATGCCCTGAACGTGGCTGCGAACGCTGCCAGGCTGGCGGTCATCGAGGCGATGCCCGCCCTCATGGACCGGCCCAGGCCCTTCACGATGCAGGCCGTCAAGATCTTCCCGGCCACGAAGGGATGACGGTAGGGTGCCCGCCTGCCCGCGGATCGTCGCCCATGACGCAGGGGCGCCCGCGAATGAAGCGTCCGGTCCCCGCCTGATCCAACTTCTGCGGACGGACGTCACGGCCTGCGACGACGCCCCCGATTGGGCCGAGATCTCCGTGGGATTCGGTTCGCTTGATCCGGCTATCGCCAGCGAACTATGGGGGCTTATCGTCGTGCCGCGGACGATGCACACGTTCGACCCTGCCGAAGTGACGTTCGTGGATGCCCGCACGACCACCTGCGCCAATAGCGACCTCAGTTTGGTCGCGGGACTCGTGCCTCTGCGGTACGACCGAGTTGGGAGACCACCGGACCGTAGCCCCTTGTCCTAAAGCTGACATTCCGCTTGCGACCCAACCCAGTCCTTGAGGGAGCTTCAACGCGTTGCCCGAAAGCAGACTTTGTCGACGACACCTCACTATGAGTTCCATGCAGCGAGGCGATCTGTGCGGGTCAACCATGCTTCGAGGAGCATGTGCGGCAGCGTCAACGCCGCGAGCAGTTGCAGCGTGAGGCCCACGAGCCGGACCGCCGGATCGCCCTGATGGACCGGCCATAGGGCCGCACCGATCAGCAGGGTGAGGAGCGTCGTCGGCAAGGCCCGCCACCAGGCGCTCGCCGCGTCGCGCACCCGGGGGACGCGGGTGGGATGCCGGATGAGGGCGGCCGTATGGGCCGGGGCATGGACGACGACGAAGTAGAGGGCGAAGGCGACAAGGGGCGGCAGAGCCCAGAAGCAGAGGCTCAGGGCGAGCGGCAAGGTCAGCCGACGGACGTCACCTTCGCGGATGGCCAGGGCGACCCACACGCCCGCCAGCGGCAGCCACAGCAGGCTCGCCCAGACCAGCCATGGGGGCGGGACGCTCCAGGCCAGGCCCGTAGCCGCGGACAGGACCCGCGCCGTCGCGTCGGGGTGGATCAGGACGGGGAGCGCGATCGGCAGCCCGCCCCGGACGAGGGCCGGCAGGCCGCCGCCTTCGCTCTCCTCCGTGCCGAAGTGCCAGACCGAGAGCGCCAGGAAGCCCGCCAGCGTCGCTTCGGGCACGCGTTGCCACGCGACCAGGACACCGCCCACGAGGGCGAGGTAGGGAGTGGCGAAGGCCGGGAACCACGCCCGGCCCAAGCGGCGGCGCAGCAGCGTGCGCCCGATCTCGACGTCGAGGGCCCCGTGCGGCACGCCGAGCACGACGATGATGCCGACGGCACAGACCCATTGGACGGACCATGGCCCGAGCAGGCAGGCCAGCAGGATCGGCAGGGCGATCCCGCAGGGAATGGCGGCGCCGGGCGGGAGGAGCGGCGCCCGCCCGCCCGGCCCGCGCATCAGGCGGCCCGCCGCAGGGGCGTGCCGCTCGTCGGCGTCTCCGCCAGGTCCCGGTCCGTCGCCTTCGTGTCCGAGACCACGGCCATGTAGCCGTAGACGACCTTGGCGACCGTATCGAGGATCGCGATCACCAGCACGCTGACGGCGTCGCCGACGATGCCGAGGCCGTCCGGGGCCACCGCCAGGATCACCGGGTAGACCAGCCAGACCACGGACAGGATCGCGGCGTTGCGCCGGTAGGTCGCCCGGACGTCGTCGCGCTCAGCGGCGTTGGCCTCCATCTGCGACTTCCAGATGACGTAGTAGACGCCGAGGAAGGCCACGCAGGAGACGATGAACCAGGTCCACTTGGTCCAGCCCTGGAGCGAGGCGCCGAAGGCGAACGCCGTGACGATCATCATCACGTCGGCCAGGACCGCCCCCGTGATGGCCCCGTAATCCTTGCGCACGTGGCGCATGGCGGTCAGCCCGAGCGAGACCAGGAGCAGCGGCGTGGTGAAGGTCCAGTCGATGTAGCGGGCAAAGTAGAACAGCCGGGTCGGCGTCGCGGCCCCGGCCGCCACGGCGTCGGTGGTCGGCAGAAGCACGAGGCCCTGTCCGGTGGCCATCGCCAGGTAGGCGCATGCCGCGATGATGGGCACGATTCCGTGCAGGATGGTGTGCAGGCTTTCCGTCGGTGTGCGGCGCTTACCCGTGACGAGGATCAGAAGACCACCGCCGAGCATAACGAAGGTCGTGATCCACAGTATCGTGTTTGAACTCATGTTTAGGCCTCTTCGCGCCGCATGAAATGCAGCGTCCGGGGCCTAAACGACCGACACCGACCGCGATACGACTTAAGTCCTTCGTGTGCTCCGATGTGTTGATAAATATCAAGACCCGGTCCGAAGTCGTTTTCGCTCACGAAGGTGTTATCCGGGCACGCGAAGCACGGGCACGGGATCGATCACCGACCGTCCGTCGTTTCGGGGACATTCGCCCCCTCCGCGACGCCGGCCGGCCCTTCCGCCTCCCGAGGCGGATCGCCCCCCGATCCGCCGATCGCACAAGCCTGATCGGCCGGCGCAGGGGGGCTGCGCGTCGGCGGCGGCGGATGGGACGCTCCGCCGCCGTCACGCCGCCGGCAGGCGGCATTCCGAGAACAACCGCGATGTGAGATCGTCGCCCAGATGGAGAAACGTCGCGTCGAACTCGGCAACATCCATCAGGCGACGCGGCTCCAGGATGCTCAGGGTCCGGCCATTCAACTCGATCAGGCCGCGTGACCGTAGGACGGCCAGAGAGCGGTTGAAATGGACCGGCGTGATTCCGAGGAAATCCGCGATCTGGCCCTGGGTGATGGGGATCGTGCAACGGAGATCGTCGGCCAACCCGGCCACCTCCTGACGAAGATACATCTCACAGGCGAAGTGGGCGGTCCGACCGATCGCCGACCGACGGCCAAGGCACATCACCCGCTCGCGGTACATCGAGGTATCGATGAGCGTGTCGCGCCAGAGTGCGGCCATGACGCGGGGGCGCCGCCCGATCAGCCCGAAGAGGGCGGTATGCGGAACGAAGGCGAGCGTACTGGCCGTGATGCTCGCCAGCGTGTGGTCGAGCTGGGGCAGAAACAGGTGCTGCAGGTCCGGGAGATCCCCCGGGATATACAGGAGCAGGATCTGTCGCGCGCCGTCGCCGAGCGTCCCGTAGCGGTGAACCCAGCCGTCCAGGACGAGGCAGCAATAGGTCGGCTTCTCACCGGACCGAAAGATGTCCTCCCGGGCGCCGAAGCGGCGGATCGTATACGGCAATGCGCGGATAGCCGCCCGATCCTCCTCATCGAGGGACGACGTCCTTTCCAATTTGGCCTGCAGCATCCCCATCACGGAAGCATCGTCAGTACCCACACCGTTCCCTTTCCCAGGTTTCCCGCTGCGTTGGGGTGCCGAGCGACGTTCGATGTCGCCCTGACCCCTCAAACTGGTTCGCGCCGAGCGTAAGCTTTTGGACATCCTGAATTCCCAAAGATGGAAGGATGCCTCGCACTTCGATCGCTCCACGAACTCATTTGTCGCCTTCGCTTTTCGCCCTGTAGGAGCATGCACAAGGTTGCCGCCCAGAAGGGGGTTATGGGCGAGTGTCGCCCCTCCCAGAAGGGCGAATGTCTTGTGTGGATGGCTCCCGCATTGCAAGTGGCGAATAGAGCTTCTGGCGCGTGGGTCGGGTGCAGTCTTGTGTCCGGCCTGTCGATGCAGTCGTTCATGTTGACCGCTGGCCCTGATGGTATCCGCGAACTGGGTCCCACTCTGCTTCGCGGGCTACGACGCCCTCGACATTCGGCGGGGTGTCCCGGCTCCCGGTCTGACCGGTTCGCCATCAACTCTCATCGTCCTCGCAACTCGAAAACGTCTTCTCCGTGCTGTCAGGCGGCCGTGGCCGCTGGTGCGCGGTAGGTGCCGCCGCGGGTCATGATTGCCCAGGCGACCCGCGCCGTGCGATTAGCCGCCGCCACGGTTACGACACGCACCGGCTTGCGTTGCAGCAGCGCCGGCAGTCGCGGGTCGACTGAGGTCGGCGTCGCCTTCGCGCGCCGGATCAGGGAGGTCATGCCGACCACGAGCAGGCGGCGCAGGTAGCGGTCGCCCATGCGCGAGATCCGGCCCAGGCGCTCCTTGCCTCCGCTACAGTTCTGCAGCGGTGTCAGGCCCAACGAGGCCGCGAACTGCCGACCGGAGCGGAAGCGTTCGGGCTCGCTCACCGAGGCGGCCAGCGCCGTCGCCGAGACGATGCCGACACCGGGGATCGTCGTCAGGCGCTGCGACAGGTCGTTGTCCCGATGCCAGGCCAGCAATTCCTTCTCCAGCCGGGTGAGCTGGATCTGCACGGCGCCGATCTGATCGGCCAGCCCGGTCACCACCCGCTGGGCAAGGGATGGCACTTCAGCCGCGTCTCCGGCCGAGAGCCGGGCCGCCAGTTCGAGCGCATGACGCAGGCCCCGCGCCATCTCGATCCCGAACTCGGCGAGCAGGCCGCGGATCATGTTCACCAACTGCGTGCGTTGCTTGACCAGCAGGTCGCGCGTCCGGTGCAGCGCCAGCGCCGCCTGCTGCTCGGTCGACTTCACCGGCACGAACCGCATGCTGGGGCGCGTCACCGCCTCGCAGATGGCGGCGGCATCGTTCGCATCAGTCTTACCGCGCTTGACGTATGGCTTCACGTAAGCCGGCGGCATCAGCCGCACGTCGTGGCCGAGCTTGGTCAGTTCTCGGGCCCAGTGGTGCGCCGTGCCGCACGCCTCCATGCCGACCAGACAGCGCGGCAGCTTGGCAAAGAACGGCGCGACCTGCGCCCGCCTCAGCGCCTTGCGAACGACGACGTGCCCAGCTGCGTCAACGGCATGAACCTGGAAGATGCTCTTGGCCAGATCGATGCCGACGGTGGTGATCTCCATGGGAACGGCTCCTACATCTGCGTCGCTGCTGCTTCGACAGCAACCACATCTTGGCACCGAGATGCCATCAGTCGGAGCGGGAGCCATCCACCCCATCTGCTTCGTCGATCTGAAATTTGAAATGCGGACAGGCTGGCTTCCACCCGACCCGGCCGTAGAGCAGGCGGTCAGGACCCGACCCAGTGCGGTCATTCAAGCTTTTATGTCGGCTGCCCGTGAGCGGACCTTCAGCGATGGCGCATGGGGGATAGGCCGGACACGAAGGAAGTGCTCGCCCTGGTCGACACTCGTGGGAATATAGGAGTTCCCGTCTACCGAGCATTCGGCCTGATGGCGTAGCCGTGGTCCGTCCCGCGCTTTTCGGGCATGATGAGCCTCGTGCCGAGCCATGGAAATCAACGACCGCTAGCCTCCGGCTGCCTCAGAGGTCTGAGAGGATGCCCGGTCGTTTGGGGTAGGAGCCGCTTCCTCGCGGTCCTTGCCGAACAGGCGCTCGAAGGCGACGTAGAAGGTCGGCGTCACGAACAGGGTGACGAAGGTGGCCACCAGCAGGCCGCCGATGACCACGGTGCCCATCGACACCCGGGCGTTGGCGCCTGCGCCGCTGGCGATGGCGAGCGGTACCGACCCCATGATAAAGGCGAACGAGGTCATCAGGATCGGGCGCATGCGCAACCGCGCGGCGTCCTGAGCGGCCTTGAGCACGTCTTCGCCCTGCTTGCGCAGGTCCTCGGCGAAGGCGACGAGCAGGATCGAGTTCTTGGCGGCCAGCCCGACCAGGAGCAGCAGCCCGACCTGCCCAAAGATGTCGAGGGCGAGGCCCCGGATCGCCAGGAAGGCGACGGCGCCGAAAATTGCAATCGGTGTCCCGAGAAGGATCACGAAGGGCAGGCGCAAGGACTCGTACTGCCCGGCCAGGAGGAGAAAGATCATCAGGGTACCGAGGCCGAAGATCAGGGGCGCGTAGCCGCCGGCAATCTTTTCCTGATAGGCGACATCGGTCCATTCGACCGCGTAGGTCGAGGGTAGCTTGGCGTCGGCCAACGCCTCGATGGCCGCGATGGCCGTTCCGGAACTGGCGTCCGAGGCGGTGTCCACCGCGATCTCGATGGTGGGGTAGGTGTTGTAGGACAGGACCGCCGTCGGACCGGTGACGAAGCTGGTCTGGATCAGCGAGCCGACCCGCACAGGTTCGCCGCGGTTGTTGAGGACCGTCAGCGCCTCCACGTCCTGAATGGTACGGCGGCCGGAGGCCTCGCTCTGGACATAGACCTGATAGACGTATCCGAAGCGGTTGAAGAGGTTCACGAAGCTCGAACCGACGTAGGTGCCCAACGCGTCGAAGAGGTTCTGCAGGGGCACGCCGAGTTGCTCCGCCTTGGCCCGGTCGATCTCCAGGCGCATTTGCGGAACGCCGTAAGTCGTGGTCGGAATGGCACGCCCGACCGATGGCAGCTTCTCCATCTCCGCGATGAAGCGGTTGGCGGCTTGCGCCAGCTTCAGACCGCCGGTGCCGCTGCGATCCTGGAGCTCCAGGGTCAGGCCGCTGCGCGAGCCGAGGCCGGGAAGCGGGGACGGGTTCACCACGCGGACCTTGCCGTCGGGATCGTGCTTGAAGCGCTCCTGAACCGTGGCGATGACGTCGTTGACGCTCTCGGTACGCTCACCCCACGGCTTCAGCGTCGGGATCTGGAAACCGTAGAACGGCGCGATGGCATCGGCCAGGATGCTGCGCCCGGTCACGCCGATGGTGTGCTCCACGCTCGGGATCTCGCGCAGCGCTTGCCCGAGACGGTCGACCATCACGTTGGTACGGGCCACCGAGGCCCCCTTGGGCAAGACCACGTCGGCGAAGAAGTAGCCCTGGTCCTCGTCCGGCACGAACCCGGAGGGCCGCGCCATGGTCATCCACACGGTGAGGGCCGCGAAGGCGACGAAGGCGATGGCGACAAGGGCGACATGACCGGTCAGCCAACCAATCGAGCTGACGAGACGACGGCTCGCCCCATCCAGCACGCGATTGAACCAACGCAGAGGAGCCCGCCACAGGCTCTCGTCCTTCGCGTCATGGTCGCGGTGCTTAAGGATCAGGCCACATAACGCCGGTGTGAGGGTGAGCGAGACCACCGCCGAGATCATCACCGAGATGGCGATGGTCAGGGCGAACTGATTGTAGAGCTTGCCCGTGAGGCCGGGAATGAAGGCCACAGGTACGAACAGGGCGGCCAGGACCAGCGTGGTGGCGATGACCGGCCCTGCAACCTCCGTGACGGCTTCCCGTGAGGCCTCGCGCGGCGCCATGCCGTCGTCCATCAGGCGCTCGGTGTTCTCGACGACGATGATGGCGTCGTCGACGACGAGGCCCACCGCCAGCACCATGCCGAGCAGGCTGAGGGTATTGAACGAGAAGCCGAGCAGAGCCATCGGCCCGAAGGTGCCGACCAGAGCCACCGGGACCGCGATGGCCGGGATCAATGTGGCGCGCCAGTTCTGGAGGAAGAGGTAGGTAACGATGACCACGAGTGCCAGCGCCTCGAACAGGGTCCGCACCACCTCAAAGATCGCCTCCTTCACGAACTCGGTCCGGTCGAGGGCAATGCGATACTTCAGCCCCGGCGGAAACCGCTTGGCCAGGTCCTTCATGGTTTCGCGGGCGCCGTCCATCACCTGCACCGCGTTGGCGTCGGGGTTCTGGTAAAGACCGAGGGTAGCGGAAGCCGAACCGTCGAAGCTCGACCGGACTCCGTATTGCTCGGATCCCAGCTCGACCCTGGCGACGTCCCGAATACGCACCACGGACCCGTCCGGATTGGCACGCAGGAGAATGTTGCCGAACTCCTCCGGCTTACGAAGGCGTCCCTGGGTAACGAGCTGCAACTCGAAGGCGGTGGCCTGGTCGACCGGTGGCTTGCCGAGGGTGCCGGTGGTGATCTGCGCGTTCTGCTGGCTGATGGCGGCAGTGACCGCGCCGGGGCTGATCCCGAGGGCCTCCATCTTCATCGGATCGAGCCACACGCGCATGGCGTAGCGCTTGTTCGAGAAGTTGACGATGCGGCCCATGCCCTGCACCCGGCGCAGCGGCTTGATCACCTGGGTCTCGGCCCAGTTGGCTAGGAACAGCTCGTCGTAGGGGGAGCCTTCGTCAGCGTAGAGCACGATGTTGCCGAGGCGCTGGCGCGAACTCTTCGTGATTTCGAGGCCTTGCGCGTTCACAGACGGCGGCAGCTTGGCCTCCGCCCGGTTGGCGCGAGTCAGGACTTCCGCGGCTGCGGCGTCGAGATCCGAGCCGACGTCGAAGGTCGCGTCCATGCTGACGCTGCCGTCGGTGTTGCTGGTCGAGCTGATGTAGAGAAGGTTCTGCGCGCCGTTGATCTCCTGCTCCAGCGGGATCGCGATGGCGTCATAGGCCTGCTGTGCGCTGGCGCCGGGATACGTCGCCTGGATGTTGATGATCGGCGGGGCGATCTCCGGGAACTGCGCAATCGGCAGGGTAAGACCCGCGACAGCGCCAATCAGCGTGATGAGCACAGAGATGACGCCGGCGAGCACCGGCCGGTCGACGAAGTGGGCAAACATGCAGGAACGTGGCTTCCGGTCCAGGGCCGGATGCGTGGACCCCGCGATGCAACGTCTCGTCCCCAGGCGTGTTCCTCTCGCGCTGGGCGGGCGCGGTGGCCGGCCTCATCGAACTCGGGAGCATCGTTGGTGCGGGCAGCAGTCGGATACGGTGTCGGGGCGGGACTGATCGTCCTGCTGGGCGCGGGTGGCTGGTACATGGCCGGGCGCCCCTCGCCGGACCGGATCGTGGCCGCCCTGCCATTCGTCGGCAAGAAGGAAGGCGTGAAGGCCGAGGAGCCACCCCTGGAGGTCCGGGTCATCGTCGCCCGTAAGCGTCAGGTGCCTATCGCCTTCACGTACACCGGCACGATCATCGCGCAGCAGGACGCGACCTTGCAGGCCCGGGTGACTGGCAACGTGACGGAGCGGCCCTTCGAGCCGGGCGGACACGTGAAGAAAGGGCAGGTCCTGTTCCGGATCGATCCACGGCCCTTCGAGGTCGCGCTGCAGACAGCGAAGTCCCAGGCGTCGCAGGCACAGGCGCAGCTGACCTTCGCCCAGGCGGAGGTCGACCGCACCGAGTCCCTGGCCGACAAGGGCTATGCCACCGAGCAACGGTTCCAGCAGTTGCAGTCGAACCGGACCTCCGCCGTCGCCCAGGTCCAGGGCGCCGAGGCCGCGATTGCCAGGCAGAACCTAAACCTCGATTACGCCATCGTGAACGCGCCCTTCGACGGGCGCGCCAGCCTGTCGACGATCAATCCCGGCGACCTCGTGATCGAGAACCAGACCCAGCTCGTCTCGGTCGTGCAACTCGATCCGATCGACATCCAGATGGCCCTCTCCTCGGAGGACTCCGAAGCCATCCGGGCGGCGATGAAGGACGGAAGCGTCACGGTCGCCGTCCTCGACGCCGAGGGTAAGACCGTTCGCGAGGCCAGGATCTACCAGCTCGACAACCGCTTCGATCCCCGAACCGCCCGGCGTCTCGTCCGGGCGTTGATGCCCAACACCGACGAGCGTTTCCTGCCGGGGCAGTTCGTCCGCGCCAAGATCCAGACCGGTACGAAGGACAGGCTGCTGGTCCCCACCGTGTCCCTGGATGCGCAACTCGCGCAGCAGATCGTCTACGTCGTCGATGGGAACGGCACGGTGCAGCAGAGGCCCGTGACCACCGGCGATGCCCATGGCGACGATACTGCGATCCTGGATGGGCTCTCGGACGGTGACCGGGTGGTGGTCGACCACCTTCAGGACATGCATCAGAACCTGAAAGTCGTCGTCCGACCGGACGCCGACGCCGGTCAGGAAGGCAAGGCCGGTCACGCCGTGAACGGACCCGGATAGGGTCGATGCCCCCCGCAATCGTCGAACCTCGTCGATCCACCCCAGTGACACCGGACACCATGCCAAACGACCGTCCCGTCATCCTGATGGCAGCCCTCCTCACGTCCGGCTGCTTCGCCACGGACGCACTGGCGAAGGAATGCCGTGCCACGCGGTCGGCCTACGACCGCATCGAGACGGGCATGAGCATGGCGCGGGTCCGGACGATTTTTGGATGCGAGGGCCGGCAGGTAACCCATATGACAATCGGCGCCACGCACAGGGCAACCTATTCCTGGCGTGGGGCGGGTCGGTATGGCGCTAACGTCACCCTGACCTTCCGCAACGGGCATCTCACACGGAAAGCGCAACTCGGGCTGTGACGGTCGAGTCGTGGGGACGAGCCGGCCCCCCGAATGGTTGCCTCAGTCGAAGCCTGAATCAGCTGGCCCGTTGCTCCTCCATCTTCGACTACCCCCCACGCATCATGAGAGGACGGAACGCAATCCTCACTTGAGCGTCGCTTTCCGTCATACGAGGACGGGCATGATGGCATCATGAGTGTGAAGTCGGGCGGGAAGTCCCCGGAAGCTGAGGCCGGGGGGATAGGAAAACTGCATCCCCGCAAGTTCGACTTGCTCAACCTCACGGTCGTCGACCGAGCCTCAATGGGAGCATGCACGGCGCGCGCGTGAGGCCATCGCATGGACGGTCTCGCCGTCGCCGACCGTGCCGCCGCGGCAGACCGGGGCGTGCGGGTCGATCACGAAGGCCAGCACCACCGAATCCTCGACGGCCTCCAAGGCGATATCGCCGCTCTCCGCCAGAAGGCCGCTCTCGGCCTCGCCGAAGGTCTGGTTGTCGAACGACACGCATCCTTCGAAGACGAAAAAGTAGGTCTTGTGGCCGGGCTCCGTCGGCACGGTCGCGGTCGCTCCGGCCCCGAGCCGGATATCGCGGCAAAGGACGGCGTTGCGAACGTGGAAGGGTGCCTTGCTTCCCGTCGGCCCGAAGACGTCGCGCCACGTATTCGCAAGCGGTGCCGGAAGCCGGCCGTGCTGGATGCCGGGCTCTAGCCCCTCCGCACGCGGGCGGACGAAGATCTGCAGCATCCGGAGCGGCGGGTCGTCGTCGCGGGTTCGCTCCTCGTGCCGGAAACCACGACCTGCGTTCATGACCATGAGATGGTCGGCATCGACCGTCAGGTGGCCGCCCTGGGGGTCGTCGTGGCGCATCACGCCCGCCGGGACCCAGGAGACGATCTCGTCCACGACGTGCTCGTGCAGCTTAATGTGGGTGCCCGGCGCGAGGAACGATTCCATGATCGTCGCCAGCGGTCCGAGGCCATGGTCCGGGCTCCCCGGCTCCAGGTGTCCCGGGAAATTGGCCCGCGCCACGAACCCGTCGCTGTCGATGGCATCGTCCTTGGTTCGCGTCGCCTTGTGGATCATCGTGTCGTTGGCTTCCTGGCTGGGCACACCGCCTGACGGATGCGTCGCCGGATAACGTGCCTGGTGCTTGCGGGTGCCGTACGAGTGGGTACCAGTCGTCGGGTTGCGACTACTACAGGTGGGTGGTGAGGTTCGTCAGCCAACCGGGTGAGGCACGGATATCCGTGACCGGATGCGGGATGGAAGGGCGAGTGGTTAATTCGACGCCTGGGTAATGGCGCGGTCGACGTTCACGCGGGCCGACCAGTCCTTGGCGCTGTCCTGGCCCTTCAGGGACACGAGGCGGGCGCCGCTGACGTCGACGTTCTTGAAGTCGGCGCCCGACACGGTCGCCCCGGTCAGGTTCGCCCCCGACAGGTCGGAGCCCATCAGAACCACGTTGGTCAGGTCCGCATCGGTGAGGTCCGCGTATTCCAGGCGCGAGCGACCGAGGTTCGCCCCCTTCAGGTTTGCGCCCCTGAGGTTCACCGAGACGAACACGGCCCGCATCAGGCCCATGGACTGGTTCTTGATGTCGGCGCCGCCCTTGAGGTCGACCAGCGTCGCCCCGGCCATGTTGGCGCCCTTGAAATCGCCGATGGGCATGGACCGGCTGAGGTCGGCTCCGCTCAGGTTGGCGTCCCGGGCGGTGATGCCGAACATCTTGGCGCCGACGAGCTTGGCACCCGAAAGATCGGCCTTGATGAACCAGGCCTGTTCCAAATTCGCCCCGGTCAGGTCGGCGCCCCGCAGGTTGGCCTTGTTGAGGCGGGCGGTGCGCAGGTTCGCGCCCCTGAGGTTCAGGCCCGACAGGTCGAGGCCGGCGAGCGCCTTGTCGGAGAGGTCAATGGGCTTGCCGTCGGCCTTAGCGATCAGCGCCTCGACGTCGGCGCGGGTCATCTCGGCCTTGGTCATCGCCGCCGAGCCCATGTCGGCGCCGAGAAGCAGGTCCTGCTCGGCATGGGCCGGGGCGGCCAGGAGGATGGAGGCGAGTAGAAGGGTGGTGCTCCGCATGGCGATAATTGTCGTTTCAGCGAGGGTACCTGTCGGAGATGAAGGCCATATGTGGCAGTGCGCCTTCTCTGAGGCGGCATCGCGAAGGGAAGCTCGATCAACGGCGTCGCGGAGCATGGCGAATTTCGTTGAGCATTCCTGCCTGCTGACGAGCCCTGCCGACGCCGGAAGCATCTCACCGCGACTAAAGCGCGGGGTGCAGGCAGCCGCGGTCGGACCGCTCTCGAACCCGACGTCGATGCTGTACCGATTCTCTCGTTGATCGTACCGCCGGTCCGCCTGATATCGACGCTTCGAGCGCCGCCTCGAATAAGTTGTCGAGGCGCTTCTGAGCCTGTGCCAGCCACGCCGAAGGCGTGATGCTTTCTTCAGGTGAACTTTCGACGGAAGCGATGTTGAAACCGGCGGCTCCTGCTGGCGTCCCTAATTCTCGACAGGGCGCGTAGGCACGTCGAGCACCAACGAATGCCCGAGTGCCGCCAGGATCGCATCAAGGCCGTCCGTCAGGGCGGCGGGACCGGGTTGCAGGATGAGGGGCGACTTGATCTCGACGATGCGCTCCTGGGCCACGGCCGGCATGGCCGACCAGCCCGGCCGGTAGGCGATGCGGGACGGCACCACCTTCTTCCCACACCACGATGCCAGGATGACCTCGGGCGCGGCCGCCAGCACCGCCTCGTGAGTTGCGATGCGGTCCTTGGCGGCCGCCTGCCGGGCAAGTTCCGGAAAGACGTCGTCGCCCCCGGCGATGCGCACGAGCTCCGACACCCAGCTGATGCCCGAGATGAGGGGTTCGTCCCATTCCTCGAAGCACAACCGGGGCCGGGGTCGCCCGCGGACCTGGTCAGCCACCCGCGCAAGCCGCTCCTCGTAGCCGGTCGCGAGCGCACGGCTACGTCGCGATCTGGAACGCGGGATCGTCCTGGCTGCGCTGGCCACTCGACCAGATGTTCCACGAGGGGGGATTCGAGACGGTATCCGTCGAACGGCTCGACGCCTTAGGGTCCGACCCCTTCCCCTACTTGGCCCGCCTGTGCCGGCGCACCGGCGCATCCGCCGATCCCTTCACGCCTCCAGACGCGGATGACGTCGCCGCGGCCAACGCCACCCTCACCGCCGCCGGAGCATCGGAAAGGGTACGTCTGCCGACAGACCGCTGATACGCCCGCCCCCCAGGGCGATGGCCTGGAACCCTTATTGCGTCGCGGCACCGAACCGCGTTATGGGCCCTCATCCAACAGGACCCGGTGAAACCCCGGGTGGCTCTTCCGGCCGCCGATCCGCCGGACCACGCAATCGACGATGACCGTGTCGCGGACCTCAGAGGAGGCCGACCCATCGTCTTGCGCCACCCGCACCGGATCGACGACGCTTCGCGTGCGGGACGACGAAAGTCTCCCACCCATCATGAACCTCGCACATCTCCGGAGCGAATGGGCTCCGAACGTCACGCGCGAACTGCTGGCCGGCACGGTCGTCGCCCTGGCCTTGATCCCGGAGGCCATCGCCTTCTCGATCATCGCCGGCGTCGACCCGAAGGTCGGCCTCTACGCCTCCTTCTGCATCGCCGTGGTCACCGCCTTCGCAGGTGGCCGCCCGGCGATGATCTCCGCCGCCACCGGTGCCATGGCGCTCCTGATGGTCGGCCTCGTAAAGGACCATGGCGTCGGCTACCTGTTCGCCGCCACCATCCTGACCGGGCTCCTGCAGATCGTCGCAGGCGCCCTGCGCCTGGGCAACCTGATGCGGTTCGTCTCGCGGTCGGTCGTCACCGGGTTCGTCAACGCCCTGGCGATCCTGATCTTCCTGGCGCAAATGCCGGAGCTCCTCGGACAGGGCACTACGGTCTACGTCATGACCGCCGTCGGGCTCGGCATCATCTACGGCCTGCCGTACCTGACCAAGGCCGTGCCATCGCCGCTGGTCACCATCGTCCTGCTTACGGCGGTCTCGATGTACCTCGGCCTCGGCATCCACAAGGTCGGCGACATGGGCGCGCTCCCGAGCGAACTGCCGTGGGTGGCCCTGCCGCAGGTGCCGTTCACCCTCGACACCCTGTGGATCATCCTGCCGGTCTCGCTCACCCTGACCATGGTCGGACTGCTGGAGAGCCTGATGACCGCGGCCATCGTCGACGAGATGACGGACACGACCTCGAACAAGAACCGTGAATGCGCCGGCCAGGGCGTCGCCAACATCACCTCCGGCTTCTTCGGCGGCATGGCCGGCTGCGCCATGATCGGGCAGTCCGTCATCAACGTCTCGTCCGGGGGACGCGGGCGCCTCTCGACGCTGTTCTCGGGTGTGTTCCTGCTCTTCCTGATCGTCGTCCTCGGCCCCTACGTCGCCCAGATCCCGATGGCCTCGCTCGTCGCGGTGATGATCATGGTCTCGATCAACACCTTCCAGTGGAAGTCGCTGCGCACGCTGGTCACCCACCCGAAGGCGTCGAGCTTCGTGATGCTCGGCACGGTCGCGGTGGTGGTCGCGACCCACGACCTAGCCAAGGGCGTGCTGTTCGGCGTGGTGCTCAGCGGGCTGTTCTTCGCCCACAAGGTCACGAAGTTCTTCGCCGTCCGGTCGTCCCGCGGCGAGGGTGACGTGCGGACCTACCAAGTGACCGGACAGATCTTCTTCGCCACGGCGGAGGCCTTCCACGCCGCTTTCGACTTTCGCGAGGAAGCCCTCAAGGGCGTCGTGATCGACCTCTCGGCGGCACACTTCTGGGACATCTCGGCCATCAACGCCCTGGACCGGGTCGTGCTGAAGTTCCGCCACCACGGCATTGCGGCCGACGTCGTCGGCATGAACGAGGCGACGGCCACCATGGTCGAGCGCATCGGCACGCACGACAAGCCGGGGGCGACCTTCGCAGTTGGTGGTCACTGATCCGACGACGGCCATCCTCGCGCCGCGCTGGCAGCTCACGAGGATGGCCGCGCACCCATTCCGAAACCGATGCCCTTTGAGAACGACAGACCGCATGAAGCAATCCGCAACGCATTTGCTCGCCTCGTTGGCCACGGCCGGCATGACGCTCGCTCCCGCCTATGCCGCCGAGCCGACAGGAACCTGGTTGACGGAGGACAAGCGGGCCAGGGTCCGGACCGAGCGTTGCGGACCCGGCAACGCCAACCTGTGCGGCTACGTGGTCTGGGGCAGCAAGCCGCTCGGTGAGAACGGCCTCCCTCGCGTCGACCGGGAGAACCCCGACCCCGGCAAGCGGGAACGTCTCCTGCTCGGGCACCAGATGATCCTGGGACTGAAGCCGGGCGAGGACGGCCGGTTCTCGGGCCAGATCTACAACGGGGACAACGGCAAGTCCTACGCGGTGACCATCTGGAGCGAGACGCCTTCCGAACTGTCGGTGAAGGGCTGCCTACTGGCCGTCCTGTGCGGTACGCAGACCTGGACCCGTGTCACCGACGTGGTCCCGGGCCAGCTCAAGGGACCGACGAACGGGGATGGCGGTCCGAGATCTGACCGTGAATGGGCGACCGGCAAGCCGGCCCCAGCTAGCCCGAAGGCACGATGACCCGCGCCTCGGCACGACGGGACATCGGATGTCCTTGAAACTGTCCGTCGGCCTCGACATTCCCGGAAATGGGCGTCCGAGCGCTTATCGGTCGGGGCGGACATAGACCGAGGATGAGGCGCCGGCCACGCGAGGTCGGCACCCCTACGACCCCGGGATACCTCGCCCCGTCATTCCCCAGGGCGTGAGGCACTCACCGATGGTGCGGGCCAACAATGCGTACGTCCTGTGCCGGGGAGAGGCGCTCCGCCAGGACATCGTCAGGTTCCTGACCGGTGCCCCGGACGACAGGGGCCTGGCGACGACGAGCTTCTCGCGCAGGACGTCGGAACGGACATAGAGTGCCGGCAGCAGGGTGATGCCCATGCCGGTGGCCACCATCAGGCGCAAGGTGTCCAACGTCGTGCCCGCATAGTCACGCGCGTGGATCGCCCCCACCCTTTCGCAGAGGGCGGCAATCGGGTCGTGGATGCGATGCCCGCGCTCCATGGTCAGGATTGTTTCCCCGGCAAGGTCATCGGGGGCAATCGTCTCGCTTTCCGCCAGGCGGTGATCCGACGGCAGCACGACGTGCAGCGGTTCCCGAAGCAGGCACACCGACGTGAAGTCGCGATGAATGGGCTGGTCCGGCAGGAGCAGCGCCTCGTAGGTTCCGTCCGAGAGCTTCTCGGGAAGGGCCTCGATCCTGTCTTCACGAATCACGACGCGAAGGTGCGGGTAGGCCGTCCTGAGCGTCGGCATCGCCACCGACAGGACGTAGGCGCCCACGGTCTGGACGACCCCGAACATCATGTTGCCCTGCAGGGCTTCGGGATCGTCCCGGCGCGCGATCTCCTGGATGTCCTCCACCTCCGCAAGCACCGTCCTGGCCCGGCGGGCGATCTCGGAACCGACCGGCGTAAGGATGACGCGCGACCGCGTTCGTTCGATTAGCCGTGCGCCTAGGCGGTCCTCCATCTCCTTCACCTGCATGCTCAGCGTCGGCTGCGTGACGTGGCACGCCTCGGCCGCCCGGCTGAAGTTCAGGGTGTCGGCGACCGCGACGAGGTAGCGAAGCTGCTGGATGCTGGGCATGCTCGCCTTATAGATGTTTTCTATAAGAAGCGCCGGACATTTCGATTTCTGCCTGGGGACGGAACGTGCCACTCCGCCTCTCAACGACCCCAGGATCATTGCCATGTCAGACGTTGCCGTCACCCGGGCACGCGTACGCAAGCCCTCGCTGTTCCGCTCCTTCCTCGATCACAGCGCATCAGGCGGCCTCGTGCTGATGCTCGCCTCCGCCCTGGCCCTGCTGGTCGCCAACTCGGGCCTGGCGGGTGGCTACCACGCCGCCCTTCAAGCCCATGTCGGGCCGCTCAGCCTGCTGCACTGGATCAACGACGCCCTGATGGCGCTGTTCTTCCTGATGGTCGGGCTGGAGATCAAGCGCGAGATGCTCGACGGCCAGCTCGCCACCTGGCGCCGGCGCGTCCTGCCCGGCATCGCGGCACTAGGCGGCATGGCGGTCCCGGCGTTGGTCTATGTCGCGTTCAACCTCGGGGACGCCGACGCACTGCGGGGCTGGGCCGTCCCCGCCGCCACGGACATCGCCTTCGCGCTGGGGGTGCTCTCGCTGCTAGGGTCACGGGTCCCCGCCTCCCTCAAGGTCTTCCTGGCCGCGCTCGCCATCCTCGACGACCTCTGCGCCGTCCTCATCATCGCGGTCTTCTACACCGCCGAGCTCTCCCTCCCGATGCTTGGCGCCTCGGCCATCGTGGTGGCTCTCCTCGTCGGCCTGAACCGGGCCGGGGTGACGCGCCTCTGGCCCTACCTGGCTCTTGGCGCCGTTCTGTGGGTGCTGGTTCTGAAGTCGGGCGTGCATGCGACCCTGGCGGGCGTGGTGCTGGCTCTCGCGATCCCGCTGCGGAATCGTGCCGGCATGGCGGACGACATGGCGATCTCGCCGCTTCACCGGCTGGAGCACGCGTTGCACATCCCGGTCGCCTTCGTCGTGCTGCCCATCTTCGGCTTCGCGAACGCGGGCGTGTCCTTCGGCGGCGTCGCGCCGGAGGTGGCGATGGGTTCGGTGTCGGTCGGCGTGGCCGCCGGTCTTTTCCTGGGGAAGCAACTCGGCGTCTTCGGGGGCACCTGGCTGGCCCTGCGGACCGGGCTTGCCGTGCCGCCGGTGGGCGCGACCACGCTGCAACTCTACGGCACGGCGCTGCTCTGCGGCATCGGCTTCACCATGAGCCTGTTCATCGGACTGCTCGCCTTCCCGACGCACCCGGAGATGCAGGATGCCGTGAAGATCGGCGTCATGGTCGGCTCCGTCCTGTCAGGGGTTCTCGGCGCCGGTGTGCTTGCATGGGCCGGGCGAGGCCGCCGCGTCGCCATTGCGTGAAAGGAGCGCATCCATGCGTTGCGTCGTCCGTTCCCGCCGCCGAACCGGACGGATGCGGACGAGGGCCCAGGCCGTCCCGGCTCCCGGCGAGACGGGCGACCTTTGACGTACCGCGAGGCCGGCCGTTAAGAAGGCGGCGTGTGATGGGAATGGAGCTTCCCGACAACCGCCCGTGAGGGCTGATGGCTCCTGCTGCGAGGGCGCATGGCGTCCGCTCGCGGCGGGAGCCTGCCTGGAGCAAGCCCGCCGCGAGGCGGGCTTTTTGCTGCCCTCGTTCAACGAAGAAGGGCGAAGGATGAACGTGCTGTTGGTTTTTCTCGGTGGTGGGCTGGGGTCGGCCGCCCGCTATGGGATCGGCGTGCTGTCGCTTCGACTGGCCGGCGGCGGTTACCCATGCGGGACGTTCGCCATCAACGTCCTCGGCTCGTTCCTGATGGGCGTCGTGGCGGAGACCTTCGCGCTGAAGGGCGGCCTGCCTCAACCGCTCCGGCTGTTCCTGACCACCGGCGTCATCGGCGGGTTCACCACCTTTTCAACCTATGCGCTGGAGACCGCCCTTCTGCAGGAGCGGGGCGAATGGGGGGCGGCATTCGTCTATGCCCTCGGTTCCGTCGTGATCGGCGTCGCCGCCCTGTTCGCGGGCCTGGCCCTGATGCGGCTCGTCCTCGACTGACAGGGCTCATCCGCCGAGGGTGGAAGTGACCGGCGCGTTGACGGCACGTCCCCCCCTTGGCATTCCATGCGATGGCTATGCGGATACGCAGGCAAAGCTTCGAGCAAGCTGCAGCGGAGGTAGGGGACTTGCCTCGGCCAACGGACCAGGGGTCATCCTGCCATCGTCCGTCGATGGCTCAGCGCCTGACGAAGCCGATGTCGGCGGCGACGTCCTTGAGCCGCTCCGGCTCCCGTTCCTTGCGCTCGGAGTAGCGGTCTACGAGGTGGTCGGACCGCTCGCGCGTCAGCAAGGTGAACTTCATCAGCTCCTCGCAGACGTCGACGACACGGTCGTAAAGAGGGCCGGGCTTCATCCGGCCGGCGTCGTCGAACTCCTTGTAGGCCATTGGCACCGAGGATTGGTTCGGGATGGTGATCATCCGCATCCAGCGTCCCAGCACGCGCAGGCCGTTGACGGCGTTGAACGATTGCGAGCCGCCCGAGACCTGCATCACGGCCAGGGTCCGCCCTTGCGTCGGGCGCACCGACCCTTCCGACAGGGGGAGCCAGTCGATCTGGCTTTTGATGACACCGGTCATGGCGCCGTGCCGCTCGGGGCTGACCCAGACATGGCCCTCGGACCAGATCGATAGGTTTCTGAGCTCCTGCACCTTGGGGTGGTCGGCCGTGGCGTCGTCGGGAAGCGGCAGGCCGTGCGCGTCGTAGATCCGCACCTCGCCTCCCATCGCCTCCAGCAGGCGCGCGGCCTCGTAGGCGAGGAAGCGGCTGAACGAACGCTCCCGGAGCGACCCGTACAGGATCAGGAAGCGTGGGGCATGGGTGAACGGCGTCGCCACCCGCAGGGCGTCGGTCGTCGGGACCACGAAGTGCCCCTCGCCCAGGTTCGGCATTCCATCGGCGAAGGGCTGGTGGGGCTTGTCCAAGACGTTTCGTTCCTCTACGTTTCAACGATGGTTGAGATATTGACATCATGATGGACGAACGGCAAGCCGTCGCCGCCTTCGCGGCCCTCGGCCAGGAGCATCGCCTGCGCATCGTGCGCCAGCTCGTCACCGCCGGGCCGGAGGGCATGGCGGCCGGCATGCTGGCAGAGGCGGTCGGCGTGTCGGGCACCAACCTGTCGTTCCACCTTAAGGAGCTCAGCCATTCGGGGCTGGTCACCTCCCGACGGGAGGGGCGCTCGATCATCTACAGCGCCGCCTACCCGGACCTCTCCGAGCTCATCCAGTTCCTGATGCGCGACTGTTGCCAGGGCCGGCCCGAGGTCTGTGCCCCCGCCGTCGCGGCCCTCGCCGCCTGCTGCCCGCCAACCGGAGACACCGTCCATGCCTGACCGCGTCTACAACGTCCTGTTCCTCTGCACCGGCAACTCCGCCCGCTCGATCCTCGCCGAGGCGATGCTGGCCAAGGACGGCAAGGGTCGCTTTCGCTCTTTCTCCGCCGGCAGCCAGCCCAAGCCGGAGGTGAACCCGATGGCGCTCCAGGTCCTGCGCGAGAGCGACTATCCGACCGAGGGCATGCACTCGAAGTCGTGGGACGAGTTCGCCAAGCCCGACGCACCGGTCATGGATTTCGTCTTCACGGTCTGTGACAACGCCGCCGGCGAGGCTTGCCCGTACTGGCCCGGGCAGCCGGTTACGGCGCACTGGGGCATCGAGGACCCCGCCGCGGTCGAGGGGAGCGAGATCGAGCGCAAAACCGCCTTCGTCACCGCCCAGCGCTACCTCAAGAACCGGATCTCGGCCTTCCTCGCCCTGCCGATGGCGAGCCTCGACCAAGTCTCCCTGTCCGCCAAGGTCCGCGAGATCGGCCAGCAGGCCGGCGCGACCTCGCCCCGTCCGGAGGTCGCGTGATGGACGTCGTCATCTACCACAACCCGGATTGCGGCACGTCGCGCAACACGCTGGCCCTGATCCGCAACGCCGGCATTGAGCCGCACGTGGTCGAGTACCTGAAGACGCCGCCGAACCGGACCCTGGTCCGCCAGCTCGCCGAGCGCGCCGGCGTCACGATCCGTGATCTCCTGCGCGAGAAGGGCACGCCCTACGCGGAACTCGGCCTGGCCGTTACGGCGCTCACGGACGACCAGCTTCTCGATGCGATCGAGACGCACCCGATCCTGCTCAACCGACCCATCGTCGTGAGCCCGAAGGGTGTCGCCCTATGCCGCCCTTCGGAGGCGGTCATCGACCTCCTGCCGGCCCAGCAAGCCGAGTTCGTCAAGGAGGACGGCGAGCGCGTCGTCGACGAGCACGGGCGCCGCGTCGCCACCGCCTGACCCGCCCTGAAAACACAAGAACAAGAAACGTTCCCGATGCTCGCGCTCGCCATCTTCGTCGTCACCCTCGTCTTCGTCATCTGGCAGCCGAAGGGTTTCGGGATCGGATGGAGCGCCCTGATCGGGGCCGCAGTGGCGTTGGCCACCGGGGTCATCAGCCCCGGTGACGTCCCGGTGGTCTGGCACATCGTCTGGGACGCCACCTTCACCTTCGTCGCCCTCATCATCATCTCGCTCCTCCTCGACGAGGCCGGGTTCTTCCACTGGGCGGCCCTTCACATCGCCCGCTGGGGCGGGGGCCGAGGGCGCTTGCTGTTCCCGCTGGTGATCCTCCTCGGTGCGGCCATCGCCGCGGTGTTCGCCAACGACGGGGCGGCCCTGCTGCTCACCCCCATCGTGCTGGCCATCCTGCTACGCCTCGACTTCAAGCCGGCGGCGGCGCTGGCCTTCATCGTCGCCTGCGGGTTCGTGGCGGATTCGACCAGCCTGCCGCTGGTGATCTCGAACCTCGTCAACATCGTCAGCGCGAACTTCTTCGACATCTCGTTCAGCCGCTACGCCGCGGTGATGGTGCCGGTGAACCTCGTGTCGCTGGCGGCGACCCTGGTGGTGCTGTGGTTGTTCTACCGGAGCGACCTGCCGGCCACGTACCCGGTGACCGAGCTCGAACCGCCGCGGAACGCGATCAAGGACCCGCTCGTCTTCAAGGCGGCATTCCCGCTCCTGGCCCTGCTACTGGTCGCCTACTTCGTGACGGCCCCGTTCGGCGTGCCGGTCTCGGTCGTGACCTGCGCCGGCGCCGTGGTGCTGTTGGCGCTGGCCAACCGGAGCCGCGTCATCCGGATCCGCAAGGTGCTCGCCGGCGCGCCCTGGCAGATCGTGCTCTTCAGCCTCGGCATGTACCTCGTCGTCTACGGCCTGAAGAACGCCGGCCTGACCGATTACCTGGCGCAGCGACTTACCTGGCTCTCGGGTCACGGACCGTTCGTTGCTACCATCGGCACGGGGGTCGCCGCCGCGATCATGTCGTCGGTGATGAACAACATGCCGAGCATGCTGGTCGGCGCGCTCTCGATCCAGCAGGCCCCGGATCTCTCACCGCTGATGCGTGAACTGATGGTCTACGCCAACGTCATCGGCTGCGACCTTGGCCCGAAGTTCACACCCATCGGGAGTCTGGCGACCCTGCTGTGGCTGCACGTCCTCGACACCAAGGGCCAGCGCATCACCTGGGGCCAGTACATGAGGGTCGGCCTGATCATCACCCCGCCGGTTCTCCTCGTGACCCTGGCGGCCCTGGCGCTCTGGCTGCCAATGCTCGGGGCCCGGTAGCGGGCCGATGGGCCCGATGCGCCGCTGGCCGGTGATCTCGGCCCTCGGCATCGTCCAGATCCTGACCTGGGGCTCATCGTTCTACCTGCTGTCGGTGCTGGCCGCCCCAATGACGCAGGACACGGGATGGCCCTTGGGATGGGTCATCGGCGGCCTGTCCCTCGGCCTTCTTGTCGCCGGTCTCGTGTCGCCGCGCGTAGGGATCTTGATCGGGGAGCATGGCGGCCGGCCGGTGCTGGCCTTCGCCGCGGTGATCCTCGCCGTTGGCCTGACGGTCCTAGGCCTGGCCCCGAACCTACCGACCTACCTTGGCGGCTGGCTTATTGTCGGCCTTGGCATGGGCACCGGCCTGTACGATTCCGCCTTCGCTACGCTCGGGCGCCTCTACGGCGCCGAGGCCCGGCCTGCCATCACGACCCTGACCCTTTGGGGCGGCTTCGCGAGCACGGTAAGCTGGCCCCTGTCGGCCTTCCTGATCGAGCGGGTCGGCTGGCGAGGGACCTGTCTCACCTACGCCGGACTCCATCTCACGATCACGCTTCCCCTCGTCCTCATGGTGATCCCCCGGCCGCCTGTACGTCCCGTCGGGCAATCCGAAGACGTGGCCCCGAGCGTCCGGCTCGATGGTCGGGAGCGTCGTGCCTTCCTCCTCATGGCGGGGGTGCTGACCCTCGGGGGTACGGTGATGGCCATGGTTTCGGTGCACCTCATCGCACTGCTCCAGGCCCGAGGCGTGGCGCTCTCCTCTGCCGTGGCCTACGGCGCCCTGATCGGACCCGCCCAGGTCGGCGCCCGCATCGTAGAGATGGCCGGCAAGGGACGGCATCACCCCCTCTGGACCCTCACGGCCGCGATGCTGCTGGTCGCTATCGGGGTTGCGATGCTTGCCGCGGGACTGCCTGTTTTCGGGCTGGCGCTGGTCCTCTACGGGGCCGGCAACGGGATCTATTCGATTGCCCGTGGGACGGTGCCCCTGGCCCTGTTCGGTCCCGAGCGCTACGCCGCGTTCGTCGGCCGGCTCGCCCGTCCGGGGCTGGTGGCGCAGGCGCTTGCCCCCTCCGTCGGGGCCGTGGTCCTCGCCCAAGGCGGCGCGAACGCCACCTACGCCCTACTCAGCATACTCGCCGTAGCGAACGTCACACTTGCCCTATCCCTCTGGCATGTCCGGCCGCGAAGCTAAGATGGTGCCCTGAAACGGAAAGGGCATCCGGCTTTCCCCAGATGCCCTCTTTACTATACGCTGAATGATCACAGGACTTAGGTACCCAAAAGCGGATCATTGGTTCCGCTATTAATGTAAGTCTATCAGCTCAACCGTGGCGCACGAGCGCGATGATATTGGAGATGCTAATTTTTGGTTCGCAGTAAACGCTAGAGCGCCTCTCTATCCCTTTCCATTGGTGGCGGCTTCGTAGTAATCTTGGATTTGGCGATGAGAGCAGTTGAGCCGGTTTTCTGGCACCCGACGCCTAGACCGTTGTCTGCTTAAGGACAGCACGTCACCGAAAGCAGCCAGACTGCTCCCCACCCATTATGGACGGTCAGGGTGCACGACATCCCCTGTCGTTGAGTCAACAGCCTGAAGACCGTCACGGTACCGTCCGGCTGCCCCTCATGGTCGCGAACAGCGCTTCGGTTGGCGGCCGGGCCTTTTCGTGTCTCGTGTCCCCCGCCCGGGCGCGGTCGGGATGCCCGACGTGGTCGCGACCCCGAGCTCAGGCCTTGGTGCCCGACGGTTCCGGCATCCGTGTCAGCAGGAGTGCCGCGGCGGTCCCGATGGCGCTGGAGACGAGGAACGCGGCGGTGAACCCGCTGAGGTCGACAATGCTGCCGGCGAGGACGTTCGACAAGGCGATGGCGACGCCTTGGACGGTCGCGATGGCACCGGAGGCGAGGTTGTAGCGGCTCTTGTCCTCCATGAAGTCGGCGATCATCAGCGGCTTGATCGCGCTGTAGAGACCGGTGCTCACCCCCTCCAGGGACTGGACCGCAAACAACCAGATCGCGTCGTCGGACACCGTGTAGAGCAGCGCTCGGACAGGCAGCATCGCGAACGCGAACAGGATGATGGGCTTGCGCCCCCAGCCGTCGGCAAGTCGTCCGACCAGGATGGCCATGGGGAGCATTACGACCTGGGCCGCGATGATGGTCGTCGACGTGATCGCCGCCGACCAATCCTGGTGCGCCAGGGAGATCTTCTGGGCGACGAGCGAGGCCATCGGCCCGTTCGCCAACTGGAACAGGAAGATCGACGCGGCGAAGATCAGCAGGGGGCGGTTGGCGAGGAGCACCTTGAGCGCGGAGCCGCCCTTCGCCTTGGGCTTCACCTCCTCGGCGAGCTCCTGACCGACGATGTCGCGCGGGATGGACAGCACCGCCGCGGCGGCGACGAGCGATAAGGCGGGAACCAGGAAGAACACGGCCCGGTCCGGGAAGCCGTAGCCCACCAGGGCGATCAGGACGGCAATGCAGACGTTGCCGCCCCGATACCAGGCGCTGTTGCGGCCCATCCGGCGTGACAGGCGCGCCTTCGGGAAGATGCCGAGGGTGAGGCCGGCGATGGTCGGGGTGAAGCTGCTGCCTGCCGCGGTCAGGACCGTGAAGGCGACCAGCACCGGCCAGAACTGCGGCCAGACCGCGATCACCGCGGCTCCTGCCGACGCCGCCAACAAGGCGGCCACGATGGCCATTCGCTTGTCGCGCGCCCGGTCGATGACGGCACCGAGGGGCGCCTGCAGTCCGACCCCGATGAGACCCGCGATGGTGGTCACCAACCCGACCGTCGTGGCACTCCATTCCCGGTGCACGAGCAGGAAGACGTTGAGGTAGGGTCGCAGCCCGCCGTTCACGTCGACAAGGGTCAGGTTGAGGAGGTCGAACTTGCGCGGGTGCAGGTCCCTCGCTTCCCCGGTCCCGTCCGCGCGACATGGCCGTTCTACGTTCCCGCTCATGCTCTCATGACGCCTGCTTCCATGCCGATGTTAGGGGGAGTGACGTCCATGTAACGATTGCGTTCCATCGGCGCCGTTACCGTTCCCCGGCGGGACGGCGAGGGCATCGTCGGGACCCCAAACGGACGCCAGCCGTCCTTCGGATTTCGACCGGAAGGGAATCGCGCGACAAACATGGCCCGTCGGCCCAAAGCCTCGTCGTCAGGTCCGTGAGCCAAGCCGGCGGAGCGTTCATCAGACCTGTTTCCAGCACCTTGTCGTAGCCGAGCGCGATGATCGGCCCGGTGAAGACGAGGATGAGCCCGAGGGCGGCCTTCAGCACTTTGCCCAGTTCCATCATCCGGTCGCGCCAGCGCATCAGGAACTCGCGCGACAGGTTGCCGAGCGGCAGGCCGGCGGTCGAGAAGCCGCCGAACCAGATCTCGGCCCGGTCGCTCACCGGTCCGGCGGCCGCGGCCAGCCGCGTCCGGGGAATATGTCCGCCGAGGCTAGCGTAGGGTCAGCGCATCCAACCAGCCGTGGGACGCGGCGTAGCGAATGATCTCCGCTCGCGTCCTCAGTCCGAGCTTCTCGGCGGCCCTGGCCTTGTAGGTCTCGACCGACTTCACGCTCACATTGATGCGCCGCGCGATCTCCTTGTTGCTGAGACCCTGCGCGATGAGGCGGAGCGTCTCCGCCTCCCGTGGGCTGAGCGCCTCGCCACCGTCGCCTCCGGTACCCTTCGCCGAGGTCGCGGGTTGCGCCATGGCGTGGCTCGCGACGGACGGGTCGAGGTAAACGCCACCGGCCGCCACCGCATGGACCGCCCTGAGAAGGTCCTCGGCCGCGGAGCGTTTCAAGAGGTAGCCCCTGGCGCCGGCCTTCAGCAGCGGCTGGACGTAGGCGGCGTCCTCATGGACCGTAAGGACGAGGACCTTGGTTCCGGGGCACTCCGCGGTGACCCGCTCCGTCAGTTCGAGGCCGTTGAGGCCGGGCATCGAGACGTCGACAACGGCGACCTCGGGCGAGACCGAGCGGATCAGCGGAAGCGCCTCGCCGCCGTTCGTGGCCTCGCCGACCAGTTCGATCTCGGGGTCGGCGTTCAGGAGCGCCCGGATGCCGGCGAGGACGATGGGATGGTCGTCGGCGAGGACGACGCGGATGCGGCCCATGGACAGGTCCTTCATGCGCAGGCGGCCTGCGGAACGGGAATGGCGATGAACAACGTCGTGCCGACCCCCGGAGAGGTTTCAAGGGTGAGCGCACCGCCGAGGAGCGACAGGCGCTCGCGGATGCCGGACAGGCCCAGGCGCGGCTTGGCCGGTGAACCGTCCTCCGTCATCCCGGGAACGACCTCGGGATCGAACCCTACGCCGTCGTCCTCTACGATCACCCGCACCTCCTGCGGACGGTGCTCGACCGAGACGCTGACGGTGTCGGCCTGGGCGTGCTTCAGGACGTTGGTGAGCGCCTCCTGCACGATCCGGTAGATCGCGGTCTCGGCGGCGGCGGACAAGCGGACGGGGTCGCCGAGGAACTCAAGGTCGGCGCGGACCCCATGGCGTCGCCCCCACTCCCGGAGCAGGGTGGCGAGGGCCTCGTGGAGGCCGAGATCGTCGAGGGCGGTCGGGCGCAAGTCGACGGCCGCGCGATGGATGTCGCGCCCGATCTCGCCGGCGAGCGTTTGCAGCCATTGGACCTGCCGGGTCGCTTCCGGGTCGGCGACGCAGGATGCGAGCAACCGTTCCAGGCCCTTCAGGCCGAGCGACAGGCCCGTGACGGTCTGGCCGACCTGGTCGTGGAGCTCGCGCGCGATGCGGCGCTGTTCGTTCTCCTGCGCCTCGCCGAGGCGGCGGAGGAGTTCGAGGCGCTCCGCCTCGGCGCGTTTGCGCGGCTCGATGTCGGACACCACACCGTAGACCAGGCCGGCTGCGCCAGCGTCACGCAGGCGGGGCGCGCGGCCGGCCAAGCGTACCCAGCGCGGTTCGGGACCCGTGCCGTCGACGCGGAATTCGACGTCGAAAGCCCCCCCGTCCGCCAGGCTCCAGCGCAGGTCGTCGGAGAGGCGGGCGCGGTCGTCCGGGTGAACCATCCCGATCACCATGCCGACATCGGCCTCCGTCTCGCCGCCCTCCGTGACGTCGGCCCTCCAACCCAGCAGTTGGGCCGCACGTGGCGACCCCGTCACCTTACCCCGGACCGTATCCCATCGCAGCGTTCCAAGCTCGGCGGCATCGGCGGCGATGGCGCCCTGCTCCTCGATCGACCTCAGCGCCAGGGAAAACCGCGCCCGCTCGCCGGCCCGTCTCTGCGCCATGTCGCGGCCGACCAGGCCGACCAGCGCGAGGGCGAGGCCGATGCTGAGGACACTGCCGCCGGCCAGGACAAGGTAGGAGCGCAGGACCGGGGCGTTCAGCGTCGCGGCCGGCATCCCGAAATGCACCGACCAGCCGCCGGTATCCGTCAGCGTCCGGTAGACCACCTCGACGTTCGATCCCTCCAAGGTGGAGCCCGAGTAGAAGCCGTTGGGCGCGTGCCGGATCGCCGCCTGCAGTGCGGCGTCGGCGGGTTGCCCGAGTTCCTCCGCCTCGGCGCGGGTGCGGGCGATGGTGTTGCCGTCGGCGTCGACGATGGTCCCGACCCAGCCATCCGGTGCGCCGGCGTCGCGCAGGATCGAGCTGACCGCGTCGTTGGCGAGCCCGACAGATAGGACGTAGCGGAGGTCGCCTTTCCTGATGACCGGGACCCGCAACGCGACGAGGCGCTTGCCCGAGACCGGCCCGACCGGGCCGATGCCGCCGACCACGGGGCGATGCGTCCCGACGACGGCGTCGAAGCTTCGGCGGTCGGCGGTGGGGCCGAGCTCGTCGTCGAGGGAGCGGAGCAGGTTGACGATCTGGACGCCGTCCGGCCTCGAAAGCTCGACGGTCTCCCAGAGCGGTCGTGCCCGCTTGAGCCGCTCGGCCTCGGCGTAGAAAACGGCGAGGTCCGGCTTGTCGAGGGTGGCGGATGCCGCTTCCGCTTCGAGGACGCCGATCTGCGCGGTGATGTCGGAAGAGACGCGCTCGGCCACGCGGCTCGCGCTGGCCACCGCGGCGCTGCGGGTGAGGTCGCGCTGCTGCTGCGCCATCGACGTGGCGACCCAGCCGCTGAGCAGGAGCACCGGAATGGCGGCCGCGAGCGCTAGCGCGACGACGGTGCGACCGTTGCCACGGTTGAGTTGCGCCTGATCCGCCCCGTCTGAACGGACTTTTATCCGGATGGTCATGAACGCGACCCTCGGACGGACCCGTCCATGGCGGAGGATGCCGCCAGTCCGACATGCCCGATCCTAAAGCCCATGCGCCCGCCGGCCGAGATGCCCGACACCGGTGGCCCGGTATCACCGAGACCCTTCATCCACCTCGATGTCCAAGGCCCGGTGGAACGGCGGTGACCCCGCGTCGTCTCCGAGGAGGCGTCGTCCCGAGGCTATGACCTGAAGGGTTTGACGGCCGCCTTCCGAGGCGAGCACGCCTTGCTCCAGGTCCCTCAGGCGTTCGATCAGGTTCGGCGGTGGGATGCCGTCCTGATCGAGGCCGGCCTCCACCAGGGCGGTCACAACACGCTCAAGTCGGCCGAAGGTATGGCCTTCCAGGGACGACGGTTTCTTCCTGCCCATATAGCCCATGCATCGATATCCCGGCCCTCGTCGGCATGGCTCCGGCAAGGGCGCCGATCCGGGCCCGCACAGCATGACCCGTTGACCCCGCCGAGGGGCGCCTTAGGTCGCCGCCGAAAGTTCCGGGGCCGACGCGCCAGGCCGGAGCCCTGCGACGCGTGCCATCACACGCGGATGCGGCACCCTTGTGTCGAGGTCCCAGACCGATCCGTCAAAGCCCTCGTACCAGGCGCGGCGTTCGCGCGAGTCCCCCGGATAGGGGCATGCGTCCCTCGGGCGACCCATGGTTCGGGCGCGCGCGCCCTGCTTGATGACATCCATGATCATCGGCGCTTCCTCTCCGTCATCTCGAAATCGTTCGACGGCATCGAGTAGCGCCCGGATCGACGGCACCGACAAGCTTGTTTCCCGAACCCTGCCGTTCTCACCGACGCGTGTCAGGATCTTCCCGACACCTGCGGGAGCGGAACGCGCTTGACCGTTGCCGATGGACAGTCGCGTTCCTCCCCCCAGGCGATACGGCGGGGCGGCCATGGATGGTTGGCCGCCCCGACCGTGAACGTCGCTCAGGAACTCTTCTTGTCGTACTTGAAGGCAGGCGCGTTCTTCAGCGTGTCCTTATCGGTGTCGACCATGGCCTTGAGAGTGTCGTCGGCGCGATGGAGGAAGACCGACGCGGGATCGACCAGGACGTAGCGTTCGCCAATTCCGAGGAAGCCACCGACGCTGACGACGATGCCGGAGACGGTCTTGCCGTTGTCGATGACCAGGTCCTCGATCTCGCCGACGGTCTCGTTCTGCTTGTTGTAGAGGTTCTTGCCGACGAGCTTCGAGGAGGTCACCTCGGCCGGCGTGGCAGTGACGAACCTGATCTTGGCGGTGGCCGTGTCGGCCATGGTCATGCCACCCATTCCGCCCGTCGACGTGGGCATCGCGGTGCCGGCCGCCTGGGCCTTCATCTGGCCGGTCTGGTCACTGGCAGGCTTCTGCATGACCTTGTCTTGCGCGAGCGCGGGACCGGCAAGGAATGCGCTGGCGACGAGCGCGCTGACAACGATGTTCTTCATCCGGTTCTCCTCGATCTGGGGAAGTCTCGGCACGGGGCCGACATCCGTCATTCGAGGGCTTGGACCTGCCACGGGCGGCCCAAGCCCTCGACTCGCGTGCGGGGCTTAGTAGCCGCAGCCAAGGTACGGGCGGCCGTAGCCGTAGCGGACCGGGGCGTAGCCGTATCCATAGCCGTAGGGACGGCCGTATCCGGCACCGTAATAGGCCGGCCGGATCGCCGCGGCGGCGAGCCCGAGGCCGAGGCCGGTGGCGAGGCCGAAACCGCGATAGCCGCGACGGTAACCGTAGCGTCCGTAGTGCCGCCCGTACCCGAAGCGGGCGTGCCGGAAGCCGAACCCGCGATAGCCGCCGAACCCGTGTCGGTGCGAGCGGAAGCCGATGCCGCGGAAGCCGCCGTGATGCCCCCGGAAGCCACCGAATCCGCGGTGGTGTCCATGGAAGCCGCCGAAGCTGCCGTGGTGTCCGTGGAAGCCATGCCCTCTGCCGAAGGGCCTCGCCTCGCTCGACGGGGCGAACAGGACGAGGCTCGATACCGCCGCGAGGGCGACTGCGATGCGTTTCATGGAGCGACTCCGGATGGGCCATGCCTGGCCGCGCGGTGGGAGGAAAGGCTCGACCGGCGATCCGGCCTTGTCGAACGCGCCCGGACCGGACCGGTGCAGCCTTTCCGGCTCACCTCGTCATCTGGGTCGCCGGATGTGACCCGATCAGTCAGAGAAGACCGCACCCCCGTCAGGGTAAACCTGACAGCCGCCTGGGTGCCCTCCGAGTACGTCTTGCAATCCATGCGAAGTCATACGAGGTCGCGGTCAGGGCGTGCCCCGGCGGTGGATCGGGGTTCACGCGGCCGAATGGCAGGGGTACGCATGAAACAAGCGATGCGTCGAACGGCACGGCTGCTTCGCACGCTCCGGAGGCGGCCCGGCGGCGTCTCGCCATTCGGTGACCCCAGTGCCGGACCGGCGACGGCGGCCGAATGCTCCGTCGAGGACTGGGCCCGTTACGGCGGAGGGCTCAACGCATCGGACCTCGCCCCCGACCAGAACCGCATCCGGTACCCCGCCCATGACGTGCCGACGTGAGCTAGGTTCGGATGCCGGAAATTCCTGGCTTGAGGCGCCCTCGGCATGCCGCAGGTGGCGACGCTGGCCAGGAGAGCTTCCGCGGCCGGCCAACGACAACCGGAACTTTGCGCCGCCCGGGGCGATCCACGCGGTCGGCTTGGCCGTCCTCGGATGCGTCGTGGTGCTCTCCCTGGTCATGGCCCTGGCGACCTGATCGGGAACGCGGATCCGCCCGCATCACCGATGGACCGAGGGCGGTTTCGACCCACCGTGAAGATGTCGCCCACAAACCGAAGGGTCGGTGAGCGGTCGACCATGGGGCGATGGTTTGCCTATGGGCCTTTCCCTCTCACGGATTGGCGCAGGCGACGGTCAGACGCGTCGATGGGACCTGGCAGCTTGGGGACGACGTCGAAGGCGACGAGCAGGAGGCGGTACGTGGTCGTCGATGCTGTTCGCGTAACGGGTGGTTGGCGGTGTAAGGCGGGGCTCAGTTCGAGACCTGCGTGATAGCCCGCTCGACGTTGACGCGAGCCGACCGATCCTCGGCGCTGTCCTGCCCCCTGAGATCGGCCAGGCCCTGACGTCGACGTTCTCGATCCCGGGGCGAACGGACCCCACGGTTACCCAGCCGTTCGCATACGCTGCCCAGGTTTCCGGCTCAGTTGAGCCGTTCCGTCTCCGCGACCTTGGCCGCCAGGGCCTGGCCGATCTTGAACAGCGCCCTGCGGAGGTCCGGCAGGGCTTGCTGCCCGCCGTCGTCCTCGACCAGCGAATGGGCCATGATGAGGTAATCGGCGACCCGGTCGAGGGCGAAGGCCGGCGTCGTCGCTGGATGGGGCGCGGGCGGACGGAACCGCTCGACGTCGCCATAGGCACGGATCGTGTCCGTCGCGCCGTGGGCGAATTCCGTGATGGTGCCGAGATAGCCGGTGAAGGCGTCTCCGAGCAGTCCGAACGAGGGGACGCCCCCTGCGGCAACCCATCGGCAGGTGCCGTCGGGCTTGAGGAGGCGATATCGGACATTGAACTCGGCGCCGCGCCGGGTGGCTCGGTCCAGGATATCCTCGACGATGGGCCTGTCATCCGGATGCACGCGTGCGAGCCAACCCCTGCCGCGGGCGTCGTCGCCCTTCTGCCCGGTGACCGCCGTCCATTCGGCGCTCGTGTAGACGCAGTGGCCGGCCGGGTCGGTGAGGAAGATCATCGAGTCGCCCCGCATCAGGATGGCCGCGACGGATAGGTCGTGCTCCGTCAGACATCGCAAACCCTGGACGGTAGACGGCCACGAACTTGTCGCCGCGCCGGTTCCCTGGATCAAGCCTTACCGAGATCGAACGGGTCCGAGGATGACCGAGCCCGGGGCGAAGGCTCTCGTACGGCCGGAAGCGATAGCGGACATCCTCGGCTGCATCCCCTTCCATACCGACGCCGCGCGCAGGGTTGGCGCCAGCAAGGAGGAGATGTTCGAGGCATTGGGCGTTGCAGTGGCCCTGAATGCCGGTGCGGCGCTCGTCGACAGCGCCGGGGCATTCAACGCATTCACGCGCGACGCCGGCTGATCGGCGCAGCCGAGGGACGATCAATCCTCAAGAGGCATGCGCAGCGCTTCCAGGAGTGCGATGTCTACCTTCGGCCGCCGCGAGAGATGCGAAGCCATCCGATCCCCATGAAGGTCGAACCCCCACCAGGTCGACTGATCTGGCGGGGGCTTGGGAGGCATGGCTTTCAGTCCGAGACCGAACGATCTGCCGCGTCAGCGGCGGCAACGACCACCCGGACCGCGGTAGAGGCCGGGCGGGCAGCCGCGCGGCGCGCCCGTGATGGCCCGCCGCATGGCGCCGCGCGGTCCGCGGTTCAGGCGGCAGCCTCCCAACGGACCGCGATGGGCGCCGAAGCCGCAACCGGCGCGGACCTGGACGATGGGAGCGTCCACGCCGAGACCGCCGGCCGGCATGGGAAGGGCCTGGGCTCCGCCTGCCATGAGCAGGGTCGCGAAACCGCCGACGATGAGACCTGTGAGCTTCATCCTGATTCCTTCGTGGTGGCAGGCGCGGCGCATCGGCCGCGCCCTGGGAAAGATCGCTACCCGAACCCCGATCCCGGGCATTCGGTTCACTTGGCGCGGCATGGCCGCTCCGCGCGGACGACGCGACCGTCGTGGTCGGCGTCGAGCCGGGCGAACCGCTTGGTGGACGTGGCGTCGACCTCCTCCGCGGTGAGGAAGCCGTCGCCGTCCGCGTCGATGGCCCGGAACCGCCCGGCAGGGTCGTAGGGCCCCTTGCCGGGACGGGCGTCCCACCAAGCCGCCCATTCCGCCCGGCTGACGCGACCGTCGTGATCGGCATCGGCCCGCATGATCCGGGTGCGGTGCCGGGCGAGGAACGTGGCGAGGTCGACGCCTGCGCTCGCCCCGCCCTTCGGCGGATCGGTGCCGGGGGGCGTCTGGGCAGAGGCGCCAGATCCCGCCAGGAGCGTGGCGAGGGTCAGGCAGGCGATGGCCTTCTTCATGATCGCACCTCTCGCGTCACCGGGTCGTCGCGGGGCCGCGCCGGATGGTACGGCCCCCAACCTCGACAGGGTCACCAACGGTGATGCCAGCCGTGGTGGCCCCAGCCGCGATGGCCCCAGCCGACATGCCGGTAGCCGCCCCAGCGATGCCAGCGAGGACCGCCCCAACCGAACCGCCGAGGTCCGTAGAACGCAGGCCGGAAGGCGTAGGGCCGGTAGAACACGCGCGGTCCGAGGTTGGGCCGGCAGTAGCCGTAGAACCCACGGTGGCCCCCGAGCCCGCAGCCGTCGCGGGCTTCGGCCGTGCCGGCGGTGGCCAGCGGCGCCGCCAGACCGGCGGCCAGCAGGACCGCGGGTAGGAGCCGCCTTAACAGGCTCGGCGCGCGTACCGCTTCCTTCGTCATCGCTTCGTCTCCCGATGCGGCGTTTCGACTGGCCGTACCTTGCCGCCGGCCTGTCGCAGGGATTTGCCGGAAACCCCCGTTTTCGTCGCGAACCGTCGCGGGTTCGAAAGTCCCGATACATTTCGCGACAGAACCCCCCGGGAGGCGGACGCCGCCGCGCGTTAGGGTCCGGTACGAAAGGTTCGGGACATGGACGACGCACACATCCTGGTGGTCGATGACCACCGCGACATCCGCGATCCGCTCGCGGCCTACCTCAGGCGGCAGGCGCTCAAGGTCACCGTCGCAGCCGACGCGGCGGCCGCCCGCGTCGTCCTGGCGGGAAGCGCCATCGACCTCGTGCTCCTCGACGTGATGATGCCGGGCGAGGACGGGCTCTCGCTCTGCCGCCATATCCGGGAGGCGTACGACACGCCCGTCATCCTCCTCACCGCCCTCGCGGAGGGGACCGACCGGATCGTCGGGCTGGAGATCGGGGCCGACGATTACGTCACGAAGCCGTTCGAGCCGCGCGAGCTCCTCGCCCGCATCAAGAACCTCCTCCGGCGAACGCGCGCGCTTCCCCGCACCCGGGATGGGGCCGACGGACGCAAGCTGACGTTCGACCGCTGGACGCTGGACACCGACCGGCGCGAGCTCGTCGACGACGACGGCACTCCCGTCGCGCTCAGCACGGCCGAGTTCCGCCTGCTGTCGGCACTGACCCGGCATCCGAGGGTGGTGCTCTCGCGCGACCAGCTCCTCGACCTAACCAGCGGCCGGACCGCCGACGCGTTCGACCGCAGCATCGACAACCAGGTCAGCCGCCTCCGGCGCAAGCTGGAGCGCGACCCGGCCAACCCGGGGCTCCTCAAGACGGTCTGGGGCGGCGGCTACGTCCTGGCGGCCGAGGTGAGGATGGTGCCTTGAGGCTGGTGCCGCACTCGCTCGGCGGACGGCTGGCGATCCTGCTGGTGTTCGCCGTCGTCGGCGCCCAGGCCGTGGCCTTCGCGATGTTCGCGCACGAGTCGTCGCGGGTCGGTCGCGCGGCGGCCCGGACCCAGGTGGTCGACCGCATCGCCACGCTGGTTCGCCTGCTCGACGCGGTCCAGCCCGACACCGTCCCGAGCGTGGTCGCAGCGTATGGCTCCCCCCGCCACCGCTTCACCATCGATGCCAGCAGCCTCGTCCCGGAAGGCGCGATGGGAGCCGACGAGGCACGGCTCGCGCGGCGGATCGACCGTCGCATGAAGGACGACGCGAGCCAGGCGCGGATCGCCCTGGTCGAGCGCGACGTCGGGGAGAATGCCCCCCGGGGCCGCCTGTCGGACAGGACCCAGGCCCTGCGGGTCTCCGTCCGGCTCGACGACGGGCGCTGGCTCAACGCCGAGGCCCCGCTCGCGTCGCGGACCCCGCCGTGGATGCGGATCGCGCTCATCCAGGTCCTGGCGAGCGTTGTCGCCGTGCTCGTGGTCGTCGCCGTCGCAAGGCGCGGGATCGTCGGTCCGGTGGCTGACCTCGCCAGGGCCGCGGAGAAGGCCGGTCGCGGCGCCGGGTTCGAGCCGCTGCCGGAGCGCGGCCCGAGCGAGTTGCGGACCATGACGGCGGCGTTCAACCAGATGCAGGAACGCTCGGGGGCCTTCGTTGCCGACCGCACCCGGATGCTGGCCGCCATCAGCCACGACCTGCGCACCCCCATCGCCTCCCTCTGGCTTCGGGCCGAGATGGTCGAGGACGGCGAGCTCCGGAACGCGATGGTCCGTACGATCTCGGATATGGGGCGCATGGTCGACGCGACACTGGCATTCTCCCGGGATGACGCGCTCGCCCAGGACAGCGGCGCATTGGACCTTTCCGAGATGGTCCGGGCGCTCGCGGACGACCACGGAGTGCTCGGGCGGGACGTCACCGTCACGTCCCCGGCCACCGTTCCCTTCCAGGGCCGGCCGCTGGCGCTGCGCCGGGCCCTAGACAACCTGGTCGAGAACGCCGTCCGCTACGGCGACAGGGCACGGATCTCGCTGGAGCGAGCCGACGACCTGATCCGTATCCTCGTCGACGACGATGGGCCGGGGGTGCCGCCCGACAGGATCGAGGAGATGTTCGTGCCCTTCGCGCGGCTAGAGGGCTCGCGCAACGCCGACACGGGCGGGACCGGTCTTGGGCTCGCCATCACACGGTCGGCGATCCGCGCCCATGGGGGCGACGTGGTGCTGGCGAACCGGACCGGTGGCGGATTACGTGCGGAGGTGACCCTGCCGTCCTGAGTATCAGTCGGACGTGAACGCGGCCCAGCCCGTCTCATGCCTCGTTAGTATAGGCACTAGGGCGTGTCATCGCTTGAGCCAATCGAGGGCGGCTGCGAGGGAGAGGACGCCCATGAAGCTGACGGCAGTCTTCTCGTAGCGTGTGGCGATGGCGC
>NZ_LMMI01000025.1:0-37409 GCF_001422775.1 Methylobacterium sp. Leaf87
CTACTCCTACCTCGGCACGGTGCCGGTGCTCGACGTGTTCGACAAGCCGATGGCCGACTGGGACATCATCGCCAAGAGCGTGTTCGACCGCCTCGTCGGTCTCGCCATGCTGGTGGCGCTCAGCCCGGTGATGCTCGGCGTGGCCTTGGCCGTCGCCCTCACCTCGCCCGGTCCGGTCCTGTTCCGGCAGAAGCGCTACGGCTTCAACAACGAGGCCATCGAGGTCTACAAGTTCCGCTCGATGTACAACGACAAGGCCGACGTCGCCGCGAGCCGGCAGGTGACCCGGGGCGACCCGCGGGTGACGCCGGTGGGCCGCTTCATCCGCCGGACGTCCCTGGACGAGTTGCCGCAGCTGTTCAACGTGATCAAGGGTGAGTTGTCCCTCGTCGGGCCGCGGCCCCACGCCCTGCAGGGTCACGTCTCGAACACGCTCTACGATCAGGTGGTGGACGGTTATTTCGCCCGCCACAAGGTCAAGCCGGGGATCACCGGCTGGGCGCAGGTCAACGGCTGGCGTGGCGAGGTCGAACACGACCTGCACTATATCGAAAACTGGTCGATCCTGTTCGACATCAAGATCATGCTCGCGACACCGATGTCTTTGATCAGCACCAAAAATGCTTATTGAGCCCACCGTTCGACACAAATAGATCCACCATTTCCGGCATCGCGTGAGCCGGCAACAACCAATCTTCAGCCTCACCTGAACCGATCACCATTGGTGAAACTCAAGTGATAGGCCGTCCGGCAACGCGCTTACTCAAGCAGCGTTAAGAGCTTCTTCAAAGGAAGCAGGCCTATTCATTGTTCATGGCGCTCCTGTCCGACCTGCTCGTCCCCTTCGCAATGGCCATCGGAATCCCGCTCCTGATCGTGGGTGCGCCCGAGGCCGGCCGCCCCGTTTTGGTAATCGCTCCGCCCTGGTCGAACGCCTTCCGGCTCCTCGAACTCATCAGAGAGGCAGACGGCCGCGTGCTGCGCGAGGCCGGGATGGCCGGGATGGCGGTTGCCGTGTCGGAGCACGCGGACTTCCCGCAGCGCCTGCGCGCGGCCGGGGCCTGGGTCGTCGTCAACGCCAGCAGCGTCTCGGGTTGTCCGACGACGCGTGAACCCTTCGGTAATGCCCCATGACGCTGCACCCGGTTCCACCACGGGCCTCCACACTGGACAAGATCCGGACCACGTCCGGCAAGACGATCGTGGCGCTCCTTTGGGTCAATGTCGCCCTCGTCATCGGGCTCAACGCGTGGCAAGGCACCCTGCCGAACGCGGCGGCGGCGGGGGCCGCCCTCGCCCTCGCGCTTCCGCCGACCATTCTGAGCACGCGCAGCCTCATCGGGGCACGAACCCGGATCGCTTCCAGCATGGCGCTCGCCGGCCTCGTCGCGGTTCTCGTGGCGATCCTCCACCGCGAGGGCGGCGGGCGCTCGCTCCAGCTCGACGTGCACATGTACTTCTTCGCCTGCCTCGCCATCGTCGCCGCCTGGCTCGATTGGAAGGCCCTGGTGGCCTACGCCGCCGTCGTCGCCGTGCACCATCTCGGGCTCTCCCTGATCGTGCCGAGCTTCGTCTTCCCGGATGGCGCGGGGATCGACCGGGTCCTCCTCCATGCCGTCATCCTGATCGCGCAGACCGGTGTCCTCGTCTGGCTGGTAGCGAGCCTCCAGGCCGGGGCCGCAGCGAGCGATGCCCTGCAGCAGAGCGTGGCCGACCGGGACGCCGCCGAGACCCTGAAGGCTCGGGCCATGGCTCAAATCGAGGCCAGGGTCGAGGCCGAGCGGGCCCGGATGCTCGCCGTCCAGGCTCAGGTCCAGGCGTTCCAGGGGATAGTGGGCCGTGCCGTGGGGACCATCGGCCAGACCCTCGGAAGCATGGAGGGCAGCGCTGGCCGCCTCATGCGGTTCGCCCAGGAGACGACGCACACCACGGACGGCGCGACGGCGAGTTCGCGGCACGCCGGTCGCAACATCCACCAGATCGCGCAGACCTGCCTCGGTCTCACGGCGGCGGCCGACGAGATCGCCGGGCACCTCGCGGCCACCGACACCGTCACCCGTGCCGCCGCCGACGAGGCGCGCCAGACCGGCGAGACCATCGGCGCTCTCACCGTCTCCGTCGAGCGGATCGGCTCGGTGATCACGGCGATCCGGCAGGTGGCCGAGCAGACCAACCTGCTCGCCCTCAACGCCACCATCGAGGCCGCGCGCGCCGGCCCGGCCGGCCGGGGCTTCGCCGTGGTCGCGGCGGAGGTGAAGACGCTGGCCGGCCAGACCGCCCGGGCGACGGAAGAGATCGCGGCCCAGATCCGCGACGTCGAGGGAGCGACGCAGACCTCCATCGCCTTCATGCGCGGCTTCGCGGCGCGGATCGCCGATGTCGAACGCACGACTTCGGCGATGTTCGAGGCCATCGAGCGCCAGCGCGCGGCGACGCGGGCCATGGACGCCAATGTCGGTGCCGCCGTAGAGGACGCGCAATCGGCCACCACCCAGGTGACCGCCGTCGCGGCCGCCCTCGGAACGACCACGGCCGTGGCCGACGAGGTCCAGACCTCGACACGGGCCGTGCGCGATCAGGTCGTCCTTCTGGAAGATGTCACGGCCGCGTTTCTCCGCGACCTCCACGCCGAATCGGCCCAGGCGGCCTGATCCACACCCCCTCGCAATCAAGCGCCTTCAGGCCTTCCATCAGAAACTCGGGGTCGGCCGGTCGAGGACCCGGCGGCCCATGAGACTGGCGGCGAGATCCGACATGAGCAGGGCGGTGCGGCCGCGCTCATCGAGGAACGGGTTGAGTTCGACCAGATCGAGGCCGCGCACGAGGCCACTGTCGTGCAGCATCTCCATGGCGAGATGCGCCTCGCGGAACGTAGCGCCGCCCGGCACCGTGGTGCCCACCCCCGGCGCGATGCCGGGCTCGAGGAAATCGACGTCGAGGCTCACGTGCAGGAGACCGCCGGCGCCCGACACCCGGTCGAGAAAACCCGCCAGCAGCACGCCGATGCCGTTCTCGTCGATGGCGCGCATGTCGTGGACGCGGATGCCCGCCGTGGCCAGCGCCGCGCGCTCCGCCGGATCGACGCTGCGCAGGCCGATCATGCAGACGTGGCGCGGATCGACGGGTGCGCCCAGCGGCGGCAGGTAACCTTCGAAGCCCGAAGCCCCCGTGGCGTAGGCCATGGGCACCCCGTGGAGGTTGCCGCTCGTGGTGGTGTCGAGGGTATGCAGGTCGGGGTGAGCGTCGAGCCACAGCACGAAGAGCGGGCGCCCTTCGCGGGCCGCCCGCCGGCTCATGCCCGCGACGGTCCCCGCCGACAGGCTGTGGTCGCCGCCGAGAAAAATCGGCACCCCCGCGCCCGCTGCGTCGTCGGCGGCCTCCGTGAGGGCGGCGGTCCAGGCTGCGACCTCGGCGAGACCGTGGACGGCCGGGTTGGGGTGGCACGGGACGGAGACGGGCGAGGGCGCGAGATTGCCGCGATCCTCGACGGCGAGGCCGAGGGCGGCGAGCGCAGGCCCGAGGCCGGCCGCCCGGTAGGCGCTCGGTCCCATATCGCAGCCGAGACGCCGTGTGCCCGCCTGCACGGGCGCGCCGATGAGGATGCAGCGTCGGCTGTCCATGGGTCTGATCGCCTTCCCGTTCCGGTCCCGCATGGAGCCGCGAGGTGACGATCCGAAGACGGTTCGCGGCTGCCGGGAGGTGTTGGGGCGGGATCTGCAAAACCGGTGCCCGGCCTCGCGAGGGATCCCGACGCGCAGCACGGCCAGTCGCTTCCCGGTCGTGGGCCGGGGGAACGTTGGCCCGATGGCGCAATCCTGCTTAGGTGCAGACGAAGCCCAGGTGGGGACGGAGCCTGGGTCCCGTTCGACACCACGGCCGCACCGTGCTCCCCTGGCGCCACCGCCGCACGGGAAGGCTGGACGGGAAGCGGTCGGTGTGAACCATCGCAGGATCGTTCCGACCCAAGGTGAGCGCGCCATGCATCTCCTCATCGTCGACGACCACCCGCTGTTTCGCGAGGCCTTGGCCAGCACGCTCGCCCTCGCCTATCCGGGGGCGGTGCTCCACGAGGCGGACGGGATTGCCGGCGCCTGCGCCACCCTGGGGCGCGAGCGAGCCATCGAGCTCGTTCTCCTCGACCTGTCGATGCAGGGCGTGCAGGGTTTCGACGGCCTCGCCACCATCCGGGCGCAGTTCGCCCGCGTGCCGATCCTCGTGGTGTCGGGCCTCGACGATCCGCGCATCATGCGCGACGCCATCCATCACGGCGCGGCCGGCTTCGTCCCCAAGGCGGTGGACAAGGCGACCCTCACGCGGGCGATCGCGGACGTCCTGGCGGGCGGCCTCTCCCTGCCGCCCGCCCTGGCCGGCGCCGCGAATCGGCCCGAGCGGACGCAACTCGCAGAGCGCGTCGCCCGGCTCACGCCCCAGCAGATGCGGGTGCTCGGCATGATCCGCCAGGGCAAGCTCAACAAGCAGATCGCCCATGCCCTCCAGGTCGGCGATTCCACCGTGAAGGCGCATGTCACGGAGATCCTGCGCAAGCTCGAAGTGGGCAGCCGGACCCAGATCGTCATCGAGACGGCCGGGCTCGATTTCGACCATATCCGGACACGGTCCTGAAGTCCGGCCGGGGGCCGCCCGCGCAGGGCGCGTCACGCCTGCGGATCGGCGGCCCACCCGCAAGCGTGGTCATGTGCCCACCTTCATTCGCCCTCCAGACGCGCCAGGCGGCGGCCGAGCTCGAACAGGAGCGTATCGGTCAGGGTGCGCAGAAGCGGATCGGCGATCCGGTCCACGGATTCCCGCAGTTGGATGGCGTGATCGACGGCGCGGTAGACGAGCTCGACCTCGAGATCCGGGATGTCCTGATCGGAACGGGCGCGAAGGGGCATTTCGTGGGGGAAGGTCGGCATCGTGGTACTCTGGCAACAGACGGGAAAGGGCGTTGTGGCGATCCGCTCACGGCATCGGGCGGCGGGAGGACCGCGCGGCTGGCCGCGGACTGTCGGGGGCGGGCATCCGCAGCACCGATCCGGGCAGGCCGAACACCCGTCGACAGGTGGCCACGGTCTCCGGGGTCAGGCGTGCGTAGATCGGTAGCAGGAGCGAATCGCCGTAGGGGCAGGGCAGGGCGAGGGGCTCCACGTCCCAGCCCATCTCCATGAGGCGCGTCACCAGCACCGGGTGGGTCTGGACCAGGAGCCCTTCGAGGCCGAAATGTTCGGCGGCCTCGGCCACGGCGGTGAAGGAGGCACCCGAGACGGCATCCACGCCCTTGGCGCTTTCGCGCTTGGCCGGAGCCACGGCGCAGCGCGTCCATTCGTAGATGCGCGGCCCCGACGGCGCCGACGCGCCCTTGAGGAGTTCCGGATAAAGGTGGGTCTGCAGGTGCGGTCGGGTGGTGGGCAACAGGCGCGAGTAGGAGACGATGACTTCGCTCGCCTGACCGGCCGTCTGTTGACCGGCCAATTCTTGATCGGTCGTTTGTCGGCCGACCGGTTCTTGGCCGACGACGTGCAGGCAGTCAGGCCCGTCGAACTGGTCGCGCTCGCGGCCGTCCGGCTTGCGGCAGGCCTCCCACTTGAGGTGATCGACGAAAAAATCGTGCCGGAAGCGATAGATCCGATCCATGAGGACGGGATTCCGCGCCTCGACGTCGCCGCTCAGAACCTTCAACATGCCCGATCTCCCTGCGATGCAGGGAGTTCTGGCCAAGCTTGGGTCGATCAGGCATCCGTAGATCTACGGAGGATCGCGGCGGCTAGAATCAGCTTATGATGCCCCGCCGCAAGGCTTCGGCGACGCTCTGGACGCGACTGGCCGCGTTGAGCTTGCGCGCCGCGGCCGCGAGGTGATGCTCCACCGTGCGTGCGGAGATCGACAGGATCACGGAGGTCTCCCAGGCGGTCTTGCCGGCGGCGGCCCATTTCAGGCACTCGACCTCTCGGTCGGTCAGCCCCGCGAAAGCCCGATCCGCCGCATCGTCGTCCTGCATCCGGCGCGCGATCGCCTTGGCCCGGGACATGGCGTAGATCGCCACGAGGTGCAGGCCGGCGCGGGCATCATCCGACAGCCGCACCTGCGTACCGCCGAAGCTGACCCCGGCCTCGCCGCCGTCGAGTTCGTGGAAGGGGACGCAGAAGCCCTCCCTGAGGCCGTACTCCCGTGCCTCGTTCATCACGGTGAGGCCGTGCCCGTCGCCACGGGTCGCCGCCTCCTGCCACAGGAACGGCTCCGTCGTCGCCCGGATGTAGCGGATGACCGGGTCCCGATGGAGGTGGTTCCGCTCCTGGTAACGCTGCGCCCAGCCGATCGGCCAGCCCGAAATCAGCGAACAGTCGGACAGGTTCTCGTTCGGTGACTGCGGCAGGCCGCCGATGAGGAACGCGTCGTAGCCGAAGATCGCCCCCGTGCGGCGCAACTCCGCATAGACTGCCCGCTGAGTCCCCGCCGATCGCAGCCGATGGATAATGTCGAACGCGGTCTGACGAACATCGTGCACAAGCGTTACTCGGCGAATTCCTCCTGCGATTGTAACAGGATCGATGGTTTGTGAAAGGTTGAAGGCGTGAGGTAGCCGCCCGACGCATCACCCGGTGGGTCGCACCGTGCCCGCGAAGGGCGCAGCCTCAAGCAGCCCGGCGTACGGCGGTCCGGCCCGGTTCCGGCGACCGGGGCAGATCGGCGATGAGACGCACGAGCTGATGCGCATGATAGGGCGTGCGCAGACAGGGTGCCCCCGCCACGATGGCGTCGGGCAGGGTGCGCGGCGAGCGCGTGGTGTAGATCACTCCGACGGCGGGATCGAGGCAACGGGCGACGGCCCCGAGGGATACGCCCTCGACGGCGTCGCGCACGTCGGCATCGGTCACCAGGACATCGACCCGGCGCAGGACGGTCTGACTCAGGAGCAACGCTTCGACCTCGCCGGCCGTGCGGGCGCTGAGGACATCGTAGCCGGAGGCTTCCAGGCAACTCGTGGTGATCGAACGGGTCAACTCGTCGCCGGCCAGCAGCACGACGAGGGGCGGAAGGGACGCACGAGCCATGGCGATGATCCTGCCTGCCGATCCGGATGCGATGTGCAGCCGATCAAGAAACGATCCACCCAATCTGGCCGTCGAATCGTTAACGCCCTCTTAAACGTCCGGCTTATTCTGACAATCCGCGTCGTATTGCAGATCGGTACATTGCCTTTAATTTACGTAATCTGCTCACGAGGCGACCACCGAACTGCCCAATAGAGAAGCGCAGTCGGATCGATGGTGGAAAACCGCTCATGGCGCGCAATGGGCACTTCGCTCTGGCCCCTGCGGATCTGTCGGCCGAAGCGATGCGGCGGCGGCCGGACATACGCCCTGCAATAGCCCCCTCCTTCGTGACTCCGGAATTCCGCCCCGCCCCCCTTAAGGCGGCAACGCCGCGCGAACGAGGGGAATCTTGCGCGCCGCGAAGCATCGCCCTCCCGTCCGAGGAAAGCCCGGTGCTGCCGGACAGAGAACCGATCGCGTGGTCGAACATGCGAATGGGAGAAGGCTGTTTTCCATCGGCGCCGCAAAAAGCCATTTGCTTCCTTTGACGCAGACCTATTACGGGCCGATACTTCAAATCGATCGAGAATGCGCCGCAAATATTTGTGGGCCGCCTGATATTTCGACCAACTTTGCTGCTGCATCTCCAGCATTCGCGAAGTTCGTTGCTCCATGTCCGGCGCTCGGCGCCGGACGTATCCCCTTTTGAATGTGGATCCTCCCATGAGCCTTCGACCACCTGCCGACGCGACGGATGCCCCGATCCGGTTCGCCTACTGGGTGCCCAATGTCTCGGGCGGCCTCGTCATCAGCAAGATTCCCCAACGCACGAGCTGGGACGCGCCCTACAACCGGCGCCTGGCACAGATCGCCGAGGAAGCAGGGTTCGACTACGCCCTGACGCAGATCCGCTTCACCGCCGGTTACGGCGCTGAGTACCAGCACGAATCCGTGGCCTTCAGTCATGCGCTGCTCGCCGCCACCACGAAACTGAAGGTGATCGCCGCCCTGTTGCCGGGGCCGTGGAACCCGACGCTGGCCGCCAAGCAGATCGCCACCATCAGCCAGTTGAGCGAGGGGCGCATCGCCATCAACGTGGTCTCGGGCTGGTTCTCGGGCGAGTTCCGCGCCATCGGCGAGCCGTGGCTCGACCACGACGAGCGCTATCGGCGCTCGGAAGAGTTCATTACGGCACTGCGCGGAATCTGGACCCAGGACAGCTTCACGTTCCGGGGCGATTTCTATCGCTACACGAATTACACCCTGAAACCGAAACCCGCCGACCCGCAGCCGGAGATCTTCCAGGGTGGTTCGTCGAGGGCGGCGCGGGACATGGCGGCGCGGGTGTCCGATTGGTACTTCACCAACGGCAACACCCCCGAGGGCATCCGGGCTCAGGTCGACGACATCCAGGCGAAGGCGCGGGCCAACGGCCATTCCGTCAAGGTCGGCGTCAACGCCTTCGTCATCGCCCGCGACACGGAGGAAGAGGCCCGCGCCGTCCTCAAGGAGATCATCGACAACGCCGACCCGGAGGCGGTCAAGGCCTTCGGCCACGAGGCGAAGAACGCCGGCAAGGCTTCGCCGGAAGGGGAGGGGAACTGGGCGAAATCGAGCTTCGAGGACCTCGTCCAGTACAACGACGGCTTCAAGACCAACCTCATCGGTACGCCCGACCAGATCGCCGAGCGCATCGTCGCCCTGAAGGAGGCCGGCGTCGATCTGGCCCTTCTGGCCTTCCTGCATTTCCAGGAGGAGGTCGCGTATTTCGGTGCGCACATCATCCCACGGGTGCGGGCCCTGGAGGCGGAGCGCGGGCGCCGGGCGGAAGCCGCCTGAATCGAACGACCGCCCTTCCGACATCCTCCGGAGAACAGCCATGAACATCGCCGTCAGCGCGAGTGCCATTGAGGCCAACCGCGTGCCCCAGGGAGTCCCCGGCCCCGAGAAGCCGTCGGAGCCCGCCCACATCGTCCGCGACGACGCCGAAGCACTCCGCGTCGCCCACGTCCTGGCGGACGCGTTCCGCACGGAGGCGGCCGAGCGCGACCGCACGGGGCGCCGGCCCTTCGCCGAGCTCGACGCCTTCTCGCAGAGCGGCCTGTGGTCGATCAACGTGCCCAAGGCCCATGGCGGGCCGGGCGTGTCCTACCGGACCCTCGCACAGGTGATCGCCATCGTCTCGGCGGCCGATCCCTCCATCGGCCAGATCGCTCAGAACCATCTCGGCATCGTCGCCGCCATCGACACCGTGTCGGACGACGCGCAGAAGGCCCTGCTGTTCGGCAAGGTGCTGGCCGGCACCCGCTTCGGCAACGCCTTCTCCGAGAGCGGCACGCCGAGGGCCGCCGACTTCAAGACCCATTTCGTCGATCACGGCGACCATGTCATCGTCCACGGTCGCAAGTTCTACGCGACGGGGGCGCTGCTCGCCCACCTCGTGCCCATCGTCGCCGTCGACGACCAGGGACGCCCCTGGTACGCCATCGCCGAGCGCAACGCGCCGGGCCTGTCCGTCATCGACGACTGGTCGAGCTTCGGCCAGCGCACCACGGCGAGCGGCACGGTGATCCTCGAGGGCGTGCGGGTGGAGAAGAGCCACCTCGTGCCGGCGTGGAAGGGCTACGAACGTCCGAGCGCCAACGGGGCGATCTTCCAGGTCATCCAGGCCGCCGTCGATGCCGGCATCGCCCGCGAGGCGCTGGCCGAGACCGTCGCGTTCGTGCGCACGAAATCGCGGCCCTGGATCGACAGCGGCCTGGAGCGGGCCTCGGACGATCCCCACACCATCGCCATCGTCGGCGACCTCACCATCCGCCTGCACGCGGCGGAAGCCCTCCTCGACCGAGCCGGCCTCGCCCTCGACGCGGCGGTGGCCGCCCCCGACGCCGGCAGCGTCGCGGCGGCACAGCTCGCCGTGGCGGAAGCGAAGGTGCTGACCACGGAGGTGGCGCTCGCGGCCACCAACACCCTGTTCGAACTCGCCGGCACCCGCTCGACCCTCGACGAGCACAACCTCGATCGGCACTGGCGCAACGCCCGCACCCACACCCTGCACGACCCGGTACGCTGGAAATACGCCATCGTGGGCAACCACGCCCTCAACGGGGTCGCCCCGCCGTTCCACGCCTGGAGCTGAGACGGAGAGGGCCGCCCGCGCCCGAGCGGTGGACCCGCAGCGAATGCCATCGGGAAAGCCGCATGTTTTGCGGGGGCCGTGACCCTTGGGCGACTGGCGGAAGCTCAGGCCTGTTCCATGTTCCAAGGGATGAACTTCCTCGTCCCCGATCGCATCGAAGCCGGCCCTGCCCGAATCCGCGCCGCCGCCCGCGCGGTTTCGCGGCTCGCCGCCGAGCGGGCGGACGCCCTCGACCGAACCGGCGGATTTCCGGCGCAGGACGTGGCCCATTGCCATGAGGCCGGCCTGCTCGCGGCACCGCTTCCCGTGGCCCTCGGCGGCGCTGGCCTCGATGCGCCCACCATGGCGCCGGTGCTCCTCGACGTCCTCGCGGAAGTCGGCCGCGGTAGCCTCGCCCTCGGGCGGCTCTACGAGGGCCACGTCAACGCCCTGTCGCTGATCCTGCGCTACGCGTCCGAGTCCGTGCTCGCGCGTCTCGCGGCGGATGTCCGCGCCGGGCACCTGTTCGGGGTCTGGAACACCCAGCCCCAGGCCGGCGGCCTCGACCTCGATCCCCATGGGACCGGCCTGCTCGGTGGCGTGAAATCCTTCGCCTCGGGGGCGGGATCGGTGACGCGACCCCTCGTCACCGCGCGGCGGCCCGATGGGCGCCAGCAGATGCTCGTCGTCACCCTGGAGCCCGACACCCGGTCCGACCTGTCGTCGTGGTGCGCCCACGGCATGCGCGCCTCGACCTCGGGGGTGCTCGACTTCTCCGGGCTTCCCGTGGACAGGCAGGCGGCGGTGGGTGAGGCCGACGATTACTTCCGCGAGCCGCATTTTTCCGGTGGCGCCTGGCGCTTCACCGCCGTGCAGCTCGGCGGGATCGAGGCCGTGTTCGATACCGTGCGGGCGCATCTCGTCGCCACCGGGCGCGGTGGCGACCCGCATCAGGCGGCGCGTCTCGGCGAGGCGGCCATCGCCGTGGAGACGGCACGGCTGTTCGTGGGCCGGGCCGCTGCCCTCGCCAACGACCCCGACGCGGAGCCCGCGCGGGTGATCGCCTACGTCAACCTGACCCGCATGGCCGTGGAGCGCGCCGGCCTCGACGTGCTGGAGCGCGCCCAGCGCTCCGTGGGGCTCGCCGGCTTCCTCCAGACCCACCCCCTGGAGCGTCTCATGCGCGATCTCGCCACCTACCTGCGCCAGCCGGGTCCCGACCGGGCGCTGACCCACGCCGCCGCCCACGTGCTGGCCGACGACCGCCCGGCCGACACCCTCTGGCGCGACCCGCGCGATTCGAACCGCGCGGGTCTCCAGTCCGGTCGCGCCGCATGACCCGACCCACCGAATCCCTCCCGCCCGATTATTTCGACGGCATCTACGCCGGAAACCCGGACCCGTGGGGGTTCACCACCAGCGCCTACGAGGCGGCCAAGTACGACGCCACCCTGGCGGCCCTCTCGCGAGACACCTATGGCGAGGCCCTGGAAGTCGGCTGCTCCATCGGCGTGCTGACCCGGCGGCTGGCGGAACGCTGCACCCGGCTCCTGTCCCTCGACGTCGCCGAGACCGCCATCGCGGCGGCCCGTGCCCGCTGCGCCGACAGCCCGCACGTCGCGTTCCTGCACGCGGCGGTGCCCGACGCGTGGCCGCCCGGCCGGTTCGACCTCATCCTGGTATCGGAGGTGCTGTACTTCTTCACCCGCGCCGACCTCGCCCGCCTCGCCGGACACATGGTGCAGGCGGTGAAGCCCGGTGCCGACATCGTCCTCGTCCACTGGATCGGCGAGACGAACTATCCGCTCAGCGGCGACGACGCCGTCGAGGCGCTCATCGCCGGAACCGCCGGTACCCTGGAGCCGTATCGCCAGACCCGTACGGACCGCTACCGCCTCGACGTACTCCGGGTGATCGGTACCACGCCATGACCGGCCGGGTGCCTCGGCAGACGGTGTTCCGGCACCGCGCCTGGGTGCGCCTGACCCATTGGGTGAACACGGCTGCGTTCGGGGCGCTCCTGGTGAGCGGCATTGCAATCCTGCTCGCCCTGCCGCGCCTGTTCTGGGGCGAGACCGGCGCCAACGACGCCCCCGCCGCCCTGGTACTGCCTCTCCCGGTGAACCTCGAGCAGACCGGCTGGGGCCGTAATCTCCACTTCCTCGCCGCCTGGATCCTCGTCGGCAACGGCGGGCTCTACCTGCTCCTCGCGCTCTTCGGCGGACATCTGCGCCGCAACCTGCTGCCGGACCGGGATCAGCTGGCGCCCGACCACCTCGCCCGCGAGATCGCCGACCATGCCCGGCTGCGGCCGGCCACGGGGCGGGAGGCTCTGCGCTACAACGCCCTGCAGAAATTCGCCTATCTGGCCGTGATCCTGGGCTTGTTCCCCCTGATGGTGCTCACCGGCCTCACCATGTCGCCCGGCGTCACGGCGGCGTTCCCCGAGCTTTTCACCCTGTTCGGCGGCCGGCAATCGGCCCGCACCCTGCACTTCGTCTTCGCCAGCCTGCTGGTCCTGTTCCTCCTCGTCCATGTCGGTCAGGTCTTCGTCGGCGGGGCCGTCAACCTCACGCGATCGATGATCACCGGGCGCTTCGCCGTTCCGCCGGACACGCCAGCCAACCGGGAGACACCCGATGCGTGACCTGTCGCGCCGCCGCCTCCTCACCGGTTCGGGGGCCCTCTTCGGTGCCGGCCTCGTGAGCGGCTGCGATGCGCCGGCCCTGTCGCATCTGGCCACCCCCTACGACTGGAGCAACGGCCTCACCTTCGCGGTCCAGCGCTGGCTGCTCCGGCACCAGCCCCTGGTGCGCGAGTTCGACCGCAGCCAGATCTCGACGGTGTTCCCCACCATCAACACCACCGATCCCGACGACCCCGCCTACAAGCGATCGAGGCAAACTGCGTTCGCCGACTGGAAGCTGCCCGTCACCGGCCTCGTGGAGCGGCCCGGCGCCTTCTCCCTCGCCGACCTCAAGGCGATGCCGTCGCGCACCCAGGTGACCCTGCATTCCTGCGAGCAGGGCTGGTCGGCCATCGGCGAGTGGACCGGCGTACCCCTGGCCCGTCTCCTCGCGCAGGTGGGGCTGAAGCCTGAGGCCCGATTCATCGTGATCCGCAGCGTCGATGGCTGGTGGGACAGCTACGACCTGTTCGACGCGCTCCACCCGCAGACCATCCTCGCCTACGGCATGAACGGAGGCGACCTGCCGGTGAAGCACGGCGCGCCCCTGCGCCTGCGCGTGGAACGCCAGCTCGGCTACAAGAGCCTCAAGTACATCTCGGCCATCGAGGCGGCCGAGCGCGTCGACGGCTACGGCAAGGGACGCGGCAGCATGGTCGCCGAACTCGGCTTCCCCTGGTACGCGGGTATCTGATCAGCCGCCCAAAGCGAGGCCGCCGAGGGCCGTCAGCCCGACGACGATCCAGGGCGCGACGCCCCCCACCGTCAGGAGCACGAAGGCGGTGGCGGCGAGGGCCACATCTCGGGCGCTGCCGATGGCGCCCGTCCAGACCGGATCGTAGAGGGCGGCGGCTAACAGCCCGACCACGGCGGCGTTGCCCCCGCGCAGGGCCGCCTGGGCCAGGGGCTTCCTGCGGAGTTCGTCCCAGAAGGGCAGGGCGCCGGTGACGAGGAGGAGGCCGGGCAGGAAGATCGCCGCGAGTGCCAGGGCAGCGCCCGGAAATCCGTTCGGCGGCGGCTTCAGGGCGGCACCCAGATAAGCCGCGAAGGTAAAGAGGGGCCCCGGCACGGCCTGCGCCGCGCCGTAGCCGGCGAGGAACGCGTCGGCGCCGATCCAGCCCGGATCGACGGTGCCGGCCCGCAGGAGCGGCAGCACCACGTGGCCGCCACCGAAGACGAGGGCTCCGGCCCGGTAGAACGCATCGACCACGGCGATGCCCTGCGAGGGCAGCCAGGTCGCCAGGATCGGCAAGCCGACGAGCAGCCCCAGAAACAGCGTCAGCGCCACGGTCCCCGTCCGCCGGGACAGGGGAACGGAGAGGTGTCCGACCGGGGTGGGAGCCATCGCCCGGCACAGGACGATGCCGGCGACGGCGCCGAACCCGATCGCACCGACCTGACCGAACGCCGTCGGGGCCAGCACCGCGAGCCAGAGCGCGCCGAGTGCGATCCCGGCACGCATGGGGTCCGGCGCCAGGGTTCTGGCCATGCCCCAGACGGCCTGGGCCACGACCGCCACGGCAACGAGCTTGAGGCCGTGCAGGAGGCCAGCCAGCATGGGGCCGCCCGATCCGGCGCCGTAGGCGATTCCGACGAGGATCAGGGCGGACGGCAGGGTGAAGCCCGCAAAGGCCGCGAGCCCGCCCCACAGGCTCCCCGCCCGAAGGATTCCAAGGGCGAACCCGACCTGGCTCGAGGCGGGACCGGGGAGGAACTGGCACAGGGCGACGAGGTCGGCGTAGGCCGCTTCGTCGATCCAGCGCCGCCGCGCCACGAAGGCCTCGCGAAAGTAGCCGAGATGGGCGACGGGGCCGCCGAAGGCCGTGAGGCCGAGCTTCAGGAAGGCAACGAAGACTTCCCGGACGGAGCCTGCTGGGGAGTCAGGCAAGAGCGCCGCAGGCTCAGGCAAAGCCGCCGCAGGCTCAGGCAAGCCCGCCGCAGGCTCAGGCAAGCCCGCCGGCCTCGACGATGAACCGGGCGACGGTGTCGGCGCCGTGGCCGTCGCGGAGCGAGGCGAACACGTAGGGGCGCGTCCCCCGCATCCGCTTGGTGTCGGCCTCCATCACGCCGAGGTCGGCGCCGACCAGGGGCGCGAGGTCGGTCTTGTTGACGATGAGGAGATCGGAGCGGGTGATGCCGGGGCCGCCCTTGCGCGGGATCTTCTCGCCCCCGGCGACGTCGATGACGTAGAGGGTGAGGTCGGCGAGCTCCGGCGAGAAGGTGGCGGCGAGGTTGTCGCCACCCGATTCGATGAGGATCAGGTCGAGCTTCGGAAAGCGCCGGCGCATCTCGGCCACGGCCGCGAGGTTGATGGACGCGTCCTCGCGGATCGCCGTGTGCGGGCAGCCGCCGGTCTCGACCCCCATGATCCGCTCCTCGGGCAACGCGCCCGCCACCGTGAGGATGCGGGCATCCTCCTTGGTGTAGATGTCATTGGTGATGGCGCAGATGTCATAGGTGTCGCGGAAGCGCTTGCAGAGCTGCTCCATCAGGGCGGTCTTGCCGGAGCCGACGGGGCCGCCGATGCCGACGCGCAAAGGACCGTTGGGAGAGCGGCCGTTGGGAGAGGTCATCGTTGGGTCTTTCACGAACGGAAAATCCGAGAGTACTGGGTTTCGTGCCGGAACGAGCCGAGATCGAGGGCCAGGGTGGCGCTGCCGAGGTCGTCCAGGGTGAGGTCCGGGACGGTGGCCGCGAGCGCCACCACGCGCGGCGTCAGGGCCGCGATCACCCGCGTGCCGGCGCTCTGGCCGATCGGCGCGCAGCGCAGGGCCGCCGAGACGAGGTTCTGTAGGAAAGCGAGGCCGAAGGCGGCCAGCGTCGGGGGCAGGGCCATGCCGTGGGCGCCGGCCGCGACGCCGACCGCCACGGGATAAGCCACCGGGCCGGGCAGGGTCTCGGCGAGGCGGATGAGGACAGGGGTCGGCCAAGCCGCCAGGGTGGCGTCGAGGAAGCTGCGGCCCTGCTGGCTCGTCTCCAGGTGAAGCTCGCGCGATGGAGCCAGCGCCAGGGCGAGGTCGTTGAGGTCTGCCAACGCCACAGAGTCTTCCCCCAGAGACGCGCCATGGGCGTGCACTACGAGGATGAGGTCGTTGCGGCCTGACCCCAGTTCGAGCACGTCGGCGAGCCAGTCCACGAGGGAAGCTTCCCCGGACACGTCTCCGGCGTCCACGGCCGCTTCGAGCCCGTGCGAATAGGCATAGGCCCCCACGGGATAGCCCGGCGACAGCCACGCCATCAGGCGCAGGGCGTCAATCATGGGTGTGCGAATGACCGTGATCGTGGGGATGGCCGTGGTGATGGTGCCCGGCGGCCTCGCCCGCATAGGCGCCCCCCTCGGGGCGGAACGGACGCTCCACCGCCTCGGCGGTGCCCCCTAAGCCCCTCACCATCTCGGCGAGGACGTGATCGTGGGCGATGTAGACCGCATCCGGGGTGATCTCGGCCGGGATATGGCGGTTGCCGATATGCCAGATCAGCCGCTTGAGGGCGTGGTCGTCGGCGGCCCGGATCGCCAGCAGGCGTTCCGGCGCGGCCTCGACCCAGACGAGGCGCCCGTCCTGCAGCACCAGGGCGTCGCCGTCGTCGAGCACCGTCGGCTCGGCGAGATCGAGGAGGAACGCCACGCCGCCCACCCCCCGCATGGCCATGCGGCGGCGGTGGCGGTCGGCGTGGTCGAGGACGATGCGGTCGACGATCTCACCCACGAGGGCGTCGCGGCGCAGGACATGGGTGGCGCGGATCATGGAAAGGGAACCCGTTTGGGGACGCGTCCGCCCGGCGCAGGAGGCGTCGTCACACAACTTTTGGAGCGAGCGGACCGGGATAGAACCCATTGTCCAGAAGCTGAGCCATGAAATAGGGACAAACCTCCGGAAACGTGGCCTCGGGAAGGCCGGTCTCATCGGCGGCCCGAACGCGGGCGAGGCGATAGCTTTTGGCAAGCACGGTCTCCGGCCAGGATCTCAGGCTCGGGCTGACGTCGACGAGGCCGTCGATCTGGAGACGCTGTTCGACGATGGAAGCGCGCCAGCCATACTTGCGCTTCTCCGGCTGGAACTCCCATCTCAGGAGGTGCTGCAGCAGGATCGCCAGCCGGTTCCGGATCTCGGATTTCTGCGATCCGCCCACGCTCTCGATCTCTTCGGCCAGATGGTGCCAGTCGATGTCCTGCCGCCGGCTCGTTCGGAGCAGAGCGGCTTGGCCCTGCGTCCAAAGGTACAGATCTGTCTCGTAGAGGTCTGGCTCGGGAAGAGTCCGGCCCGGGGGCGGGCTCAGGGCAGCCTTGGACATGGGGCCTCCGCTGGCATCGCCGCCATCATACCTCAAAACAGGAAGTACCGCTGCGCCATGGGCAGCACCTCGGCGGGCTCGCAGACCAGCAATTCGCCGTCGGCACGGACATCGTAGGTCTCGGGATCGACTTCGATGGCGGGCGTGGCGTCGTTGAGGATCATGCTCTTCTTCGAGATGCCGCCGCGCACGTTCTCCACGGCCACCAGCCGCTTCTGCACCCCGAGCCGCTCTGCGAGCCCATCCTCGATGGCGGCTTTCGAGACGAAGGTGAGGGCGGTCGCGAAGGGCGAGCGACCGATGGCGCCGAACATCGGCCGGTAATGCACCGGCTGGGGCGTCGGGATCGAGGCGTTGGGGTCGCCCATGGGGGCGGTGGCGATCATGCCGCCCTTGATGACGAGGTCGGGCTTCACCCCGAAGAAGGCGGGCGTCCAGAGGACCAGATCGGCGAGCTTGCCGGGCTCCACCGAGCCGACATGGGCCGAGACCCCGTGCGCGATGGCCGGGTTGATAGTGTATTTCGCGATGTAGCGTCGGGCGCGCAGGTTGTCGTTGCCCGAGGCGTCGCCCGGCAGGGCGCCGCGCTGGCGCTTCATCTTGTCCGCCGTCTGCCAGGTGCGGATCACGACCTCGCCGACCCGGCCCATGGCCTGACTGTCCGACGACATCATCGAGAGGGCTCCGATGTCGTGCAGGATGTCCTCGGCCGCGATGGTCTCGCGCCGGATGCGGCTCTCGGCGAAGGCGAGGTCCTCGGCGATCGCCGGATCGAGGTGGTGGCACACCATCAGCATGTCGAGATGCTCGTCGATGGTGTTCTTCGTGTACGGGCGCGTGGGGTTGGTGGAGGAGGGCAGCACGTTGGCCAGGCCCGCCACCTTGATGATGTCGGGCGCGTGCCCACCGCCGGCCCCCTCCGTGTGGAAGGCGTGGATGGTCCGCCCCGCGAAGGCTTTGATCGTGTCTTCGACGAAGCCGGATTCGTTGAGCGTGTCGGAGTGGATCATCACCTGCACGTCGTGCAGGTCCGCCACCGTCAGGCAGGTGTCGATGGCCTGGGGCGTGGTGCCCCAATCCTCGTGCAGCTTGAGGGCGCAGGCGCCGGCGCGGATCATCTCCACGAGGCTCTCGGGCCGCGACGCGTTGCCCTTGCCGGCGAAGGCGAGGTTCATCGGAAAGCTGTCCGCCGCCTCGATCATCCGGGCGAGATGCCAGGGTCCGGGCGTGCAGGTGGTAGCGAAGGTGCCGTGGGCCGGCCCCGTGCCGCCGCCCAGCATGGTGGTGACGCCGGAGCAGAGCGCCTCCTCGATCTGCTGCGGGCAGATGTAGTGGATGTGGCTGTCGAACCCGCCCGCCGTGAGGATCTTTCCTTCACCCGCGATCACCTCCGTGCCGGGGCCGACCACGATGTCGACGCCCGGCTGGATGTCGGGGTTGCCGGCCTTGCCGAGGCGGACGATGCGGCCCTTCACAATGCCGACATCGCACTTCACCACGCCCCAATGGTCGAGAACCACGGCGTTGGTGATGACGGTGTCGACGGCCCCGTCCTGGTTCGTCACCTGGGATTGCCCCATCCCATCGCGGATCACCTTGCCGCCGCCGAACTTCACCTCCTCGCCGTAGGTGGTGTGGTCGCGCTCGACCTCGATGACGAGGGAGGTATCGGCAAGGCGGATGCGATCGCCCGTGGTTGGGCCGAACATGTCGGCATAGGCGGCCCGGGGCAGGGCGGCGCGGGGGGGCAGGGTGGCCATGGCTAGAGCGCTCCCATCACGTCGCCGCGAAAACCGTACACGGTGCGGGTTCCGCCGAGCGGCACCAGCACCACGTCCCGCGTGGCGCCCGGCTCGAACCGCACCGCCGTGCCGGGGGCGATGTCGAGGCGCTGGCCGCGGGCCGCCTCGCGGTCGAACGTCAGGCCCGGATTGACCTCGTAGAAGTGGTAGTGCGAGCCGACCTGGATCGGCCGGTCGCCGACGTTGGACACCGTGACGAGGGTGCGGGGCAGGTCGGCGTTGAAGACAATCTCGCCGGGCTGCGTCGTCACGGTGCCGGGCACCTCGACCGAGGCCGCGCCCCGGATCGGATGGTGGACCGTGACGAGCTTGGTGCCGTCCGGAAACGTCGCCTCGACCTGTATGTCGTGGATCATCTCGGGAATGCCGTCCATGCACTGCTCGGCGTTGAGCACGTGGCCGCCCGCCTGCATGAGCTCGGCCACGGAACGGCCGTCGCGGGCACCCTCGACCACGAAGTCGCTGATGAGCGCCACGGCCTCGGGATAGTTCAGCTTCACCCCGCGGGCGAGCCGGTTGCGGGCGACCTGGGCGGCCATGGCGAGGAGGAGCTTGTCCTTTTCGCGCGGGGTCAGGAGCACGGGGAAACCTCGGGTTGGGCCGTCGAAGCACGGACGCGGACAGGCAAGGACCGTGCGCGGTGGGTCATCCCCGCATGGATGCATCCCGGCGCCGGTGGCGCAAGGGCATCCCGGATCCGGCGCCCGGGTGCAAGGCCGAGGCACCGGATCGGTTGACAGGACGCGGCGCGGCGTCCGAACAGCGACGGTCGATGGACACCTCGATAGACGCTCCGCACAGGAAGGCCGCCGTGACCGATCCCCGTGATTTCGTCGGCTACGGCCGCACGCCGCCCCATCCGCACTGGCCGAACGACGCCCGGATCGCCGTTCAGATCGTGCTGAACTACGAGGAGGGGGCCGAGAACTCGATCCTGCACGGGGATGCGGCCTCCGAGGCGTTCCTTTCCGAGATCGTCGGCGCGCAGCCCTGGCCGGGCCAGCGTCACATGAACATGGAATCGCTGTACGAGTACGGCTCCCGCGCCGGGTTCTGGCGCATCTGGCGGCTCCTGCGGGCGCGCGGCGTGCCCGTGACGGTGTTCGCCGTCGCCAACGCCCTGGCTCGGGTGCCCGACATCGCGGCGGCCATGCGCGAGGCGGAGTGGGAGATCGCCTGCCACGGCCTGAAATGGATCGACTATCGCGACTTCACCCGCGCGGCCGAGAAGGCGCACATGGCGGAAGCGATCCGCATCCACGAAGCGGTGACGGGGGAGCGCCCGCGCGGCTGGTACACGGGACGCTCGTCCATCCACACCCTCGACCTCGGCCTGGAGGCGGGCTTCGCCTACCTGTCGGATTCCTACGCGGACGACCTGCCCTACTGGATCGGCACCTCGGACCGGCGCGGCCTCGTGGTGCCCTACACGCTGGACGCCAACGACATGCGCTGCGTGGCCGCGCAGGGCTTCAACACCGCCGCCCACTTCGCGACCTACCTGTGCGACACCTTCGACGCCCTCTACGCCGAGGGCGAGACGGCGCCCAGGATGATGTCGGTGGGCCTGCATTGCCGCCTCGTCGGCCGACCGGGCCGGATCGCCGCGCTCACGCGCTTCCTCGACCATGTCGCGGCCCACGACCGGGTCTGGATCACCCGCCGCATCGACATCGCCGAACATTGGGCCCGGCACCATCCACCGGCGTGATGCCCCGGCTATTCAGATTGGTCTGAGGCAGGGACCGATCGGGCCGTGTCCGGCCCGGGGCCGTTCCGCTCGGCGCGCTCCATCCGGGCCTTGTGCAGGCCGTCGTAGAGTTTCTGCACCTCCTGGATGGTGGTGTGTCCACGGCTCCAGTTGGTCTCGCGGACGTTGACCGGCGTGAAGGCGCTGTGCGAGCGGCCCCCGAAGCCGTTGTAGATCACCGTCTCGGCCGCGCCCGGGCCGGCCGGGTAGTCGATGCGGTAAGACGGGGCGAGCCATTTCCCGGGGCCGCGCTTGCCCGTGATGCCGATGCGCAGATGGGCGTCGCCGTGCCGCTTCTGGCAGAACCGCATATTGCCGAGCACCCGGCGCAGATACTCGTTGGCGTCCTCCAGATCGGCCACCACGTCGGCGATGGTCGCGTCGGGACGCAGATGGGTCTTCTGAATCATGGATCTCGGGCCTCGTGCGGGCGGGACCATACCGGCGGTGGCGGACGAGGGCCAGGACGGGCGGGTTCGCGCGCCTCCGCGGCCGACCTGCAACGGCGACCTGCGCCTCAGGTCTGTTCAGGGACCTTGCCGGAGGCCAGACGCCGAAGGCGGCCCTTGCGCATTTCGTACTGGAAGATCGACGTCAGGGCCGGCGCGGCATCGGGCTCGGGCGCCGGCAAGGCGAGGGGGGCGACGGGCGGAGTGAGTCTGCGCTGCGTCGGCGCTCCGGCCTCCCGGCGCATGAGGGCGAGCCGGACCACGGTCCAGTCGTGCATCATCGCGGCGGCGGTCTCGGGATCGGTGGCGATCCTGGCGCTCGCCCCGTCGGAGAAGCGCGCCCGCAGGGTGATGGCGGCGTGCAGGGTCCCGCCGAGGGCACCGAGGCCGAGGCCGACGAAGGACGCCGCCAGATCGAAGGGACGGGGCAGGGGCCCCGCCGCGTGCAGGGCCGAACGGAGGCCGCCGGCGATCCCGGCCCGGCGCGGGGAAGCGGCGCCGTCCTCGATCACGAGGTCCACGAGATCCTCGACGCCCCGCGTCGCGCCGCCCGGCAGGTGCAGCAGGCCGGTCTCGTAGTCACCCGGTCCCGTCGCATCGGAAAAGCCGAGGCCTGCGCCTTCGAGGATTCGGATCTCGCTCATCATCGCTTTCCGGCGGTCACGCGTCGGCGCCGTCACGGCACCCTACCGCCGCATGTGTCCGAAACAGGGCCGGCGCGTCAGGTGAGGGGAGGGACATGCGTCCCATAGGCCTCGGCCATCCGGTCGATGGCCGCGAGCTTGGTCTGAAGTGCAGACCAGTCGTCGCGCTCGGCGATGGGCGCCCACAGGCCCTCGACCTCTTCGATCAGCATCGTGCAGGGCTCCGGATCGGCGAAATACAGATGCGCCAGGCGGCCCGCATCGAGGGGACGCATCGCCCCCAGGCTCTCCCGGACCGGCGCGAACGCCTCCGAGGCGTAGAGGGCGGCCGACGGGCTCGCCGCCGCCCGAGCCTCCGAGGCCAGGCCGCCGTACCAGTCGAAGAACGTGCGCTCGAACGGAGCTCCGCTGCGGGCGAGGAAGCCCCAGAATGCACCGACGAACCGGTGCACCGCTGCGTCGTCGGTGCGCGCGAGGCCGAGCCGGGCCAGGAGCGCATCGGCGAAGGCTTCCTGTAGATTCGGGCCGAACAGCTTGAGGGCGGCTTCGAGCGCATCCTGCGGTGCGAAGGGCGTGAGGCATTCGGCGAGCCGGCTCACGTTCCAGAACAGGGCCTCCGGCTGTCGGCCGAAGCTGTAGAGGCCCTGAACGTCGAAATAGGCGGCGGTGAAGGCCGGGTCGTTGACGGGCGCGAAGCGCCACGGCCCGTAATCGAAGCTCTCGCCGGTGACGTTGATGTTGTCGGTGTTGAGGACCCCGTGGACGAAGCCGGCGGCCATCCACTGCGCGCCCGTGCGCGCCACCCGCCGGCACACGGCCTCGAGAAACGCGACGGTGCGGTCCGGCGTCTCCTCTCGCCAGAGCTCGGGCATGTGGAGGCGGATCGTGTGATCCATCAGCTTCAGGATGTTGTCGGGCTCGTCGAGGGCCAGGAAGCGTTGGAACGAGCCGATGCGGATGTGGCTGTGGCTGAGACGCACGAGAACAGCCGAGCGTGTGGGGGAGGGCTCGTCGCCGCGCTCCAACGCCTCCCCGGTCTCGATGAGGCTGAAGGTCTTGGAGGTGTTCACCCCGAGGGCCTCCAGCATGCCGGTGGCGAGGATCTCGCGCACGCCGCCCTTGAGGGTGAGACGCCCATCGGCCGTGCGCGACCAGGGCGTGCGCCCGCTGCCCTTGGTGGCGAGATCGAGAAGGCGTCCGTCGCCGAGATCGTAGGCCTGCGCGAACAGGAAACCGCGCCCGTCGCCGAGATCGGGATTGTACGAGCGGAACTGGTGGCCGTGATACCGCAGGGCGAGGGGCTGCGGGAAACTGCCGGGCAGGGGCTCGAACCGGCCGAGATGGGCGATCCACTCCGCCTCCGTCAGGTCACCGAGGCCGATCCGCTCCGCCCAGGGTTGGTTGCGGTAGCGCAGAATCGTCTGGGGGAAGGCGGCGGGCGCCACGACATCGTAGAACGCCTCGCCGAGTTCGACGTGGCGTTGCGCGAGGCGCGCTGTGGTGATCGGCATCGAACGTCCTGAGGTTCGGCAACCCCGTTCGATCGGGCGTTGCGGGATGAGAGGTCAATCGCCGACAGGCCCGTGATGATCCCCGGCGGGACGATCCCGGGGGAGGACGATCCCGGGGCAGGGGGCTCCTCACAAACCGACCGGGCTCGGGTATAGGGTGGATCATGGACAACATCATCCGACCGACCTTCGGCCAACCCCGCCGCACCGAGCCCGAGGACGAGAGCCGCGTCGAGGTTCTGACCCAGCGCGTCTACGGCGAGGCCGGGGGCTGCCGCGTCTGCCTCGTTCACGACGAGGGCGCCCCCGAGGGCGACGTCTACAAGGTGGTGGCGGGGCTGCTCATCGACGACGAGGTCAGCACCGTGGCGATCCTGCCGGCGACCCCGGAGGGCGAGGTCGATGCCGAGATCGTCGCCCTGGCGATCCTACGGACCCTCGGAATGATCGAGGCCCGGACCGGCGGCCCGGCCATCGCTTGAGGCGAAAGCCGCCAATCTGACGCTTGCATGCTGCGTCGGCTCCATGCTATCGCCCCTCCACCGGAACGGACCGGGCGCGAAACGATCGGTGCACCGCACGGATCGGATCACAAGACAAACCGTCTTAAGCTCCTGCTTTGTCAGGGCTTTTGGGGGATAGTTTAACGGTAGAACAGTGGACTCTGACTCCTCTAGTCGAGGTTCGAATCCTCGTCCCCCAGCCATCTGGCTTGCTCAGTCGTCATAAATTTTCGGTTCGGGATCCTGCTGCGAAGCAGTTTTGGTTACGGCCATTACCGCCGACAGAAGCTGTGGTTCATTGCGGATTGGAGCGGGGCAGGCGCACCGATTTCGCCCTGTGCGAACGTGTTTTCCACCTGAAAGCGGCGGCATCATACGGCCAGGCGTGCGTCCCGGCCGCGTCCGAGTCACGTCGCATACTCCCGCCGTTCGGAAGCCGATGCCCTCCACCGTCGCAAGGCGGTCCGGCTTCGCCTCGCCAGTCTCGCGGGCACGCAGTCCCATCTGCGCCGGACGCAGGCCTTTCAACAGTCGGAAGCCGGTTACGGGGCCTTGAAAGGCGACGCGCTCGATCGTACCGGTCTTGCGGTCGATGAGAATTGAGATCACCGGGCCGAGCCCCCCCGCTCCGCGAACAGCGTGCCCGGAACCGCCCGATCAAGCGGCGCGGCGGCCGGGCTTCTTCGGTGGCCAGCCGAGCGCGACGAGGCGAGCCTTGGCGTAGTCGCGCACCTCGTCGCGCGTGCCCGGCGGCATCTGGCCGAGGGTTCGTTGCGTCTCCGTGTCGAGCATGAGGTCGGTGACCGCGTCGATGCTGGTCATCTCGTCGATCCGGCGCTTGAGATCGGCCTCGGCCTCGGTGACCTCGTCGAAAGGATCGGGATTGTCGAAATCCTCGTCGATCGCCTGGATCGCAGCGGGGTGACCCTGGCGAAACTCGTCGGCCTCCTCCTCTGAATAGACGAGGCCATGCAGTTCGAGGAGCTTGAGGATCACGCGATCCTTGGCTCGCTTCTCAGCCATGGCGTAAACGTAGCCCGCCTGTTTCCCCGAGACGCGATAATTCACGTTGACCAGGGCCTCGCCGATCGACCACTCGACCCGTTCGGTTCCGGGCTTGGCGCCCGGGAGCCGGCCGGTGACGAGGATCACGGCCTCGTCACGTTCGGCCCGCACCAGGGTGGGCGGGTCAAAACGGATGCCGGCCTGGGCGGCGATGCGCTCCAGGGTCTTATGGTAGATGACCGCCGTGCCCTGCACGCGCCAGACATTCCCTCCGAAGGGCTCGCCGTAGCGGACGAGGATGTCGGCGATCTGCTTGTCGGCCGTTCTCATGGGACGCGCCTGCCTGCCGCGCACCTCGGAGCGCGCATTCGTTCTTCGTCTGTTTCCTATCTATTGAGCCCTAAGAAGACCGACAAGGTGATGCGTCGGCCGTCCGGGTTGTCTCGACGTCCGTGATTTGCCTGGGTCGGACTTGGTGGCCACGCTCCGAGCAGCCCCCCAAGCCCTTCGCGGCACATGTGCGGTGATCGTATCGGAGCAGTCGGAGCGACATCGAGCCAGACTCCTGGGCCTCGGCCCCGATGCATCCGCGGTGACAGGCCGACCGGGGCAGGCGGAACGTTGCTCCGGCTCGATTGGCTGCGTAGATAGCCCTTGCGCAAGGAGATGACATGCTGCCGGCTGACAGAACGCTCGTCCTCGTGCGGCATGGGCAAAGCACCGACAACGCGCAGAACCTGTTTTCAGGCTTCCGCAATCCAAGCTTGACGGAACGGGGTGTCGCCGAGGCGAAGGCTGCCGGCCGCAAGCTCAAAGAGCTCGGTTTTCACTTCGATATCGCGTTCACGAGCAAACTGGGGAGGGCGCAACACACCTTGGCTCTCATGTTGGAGCAGTTGGACCAGGGTGATCTCCCTGTTCGCACCGAGGACGCCCTGAACGAGCGGGACTATGGCGAACTCTCGGGTCTGAACAAGGCGGAAGCTCGCAGCCAGTGGAGCCCGGAACAGGTTCACCTCTGGCGCAAATCCTACGATGCCGTTCCTCCGGGTGGTGAAAGCCTTGCCATGACCGCCGCCAGAACGATTCCGTTCTACGAGCAGGCGCTTGCGGTGCGCGTTCAGCAGGGGCAGCGTGTCCTGGTCGTCGCCCATGGCAACTCGCTTCGCTCCATCGTCATGCACCTGGAGAAGATGAGCCCCGAGGCGCTGATGGACTTCAACATCACCACCAGCGAAATCTTGATCTATACCTTTTCGGATATCGGCGGGGTGATCGGGAAGATCTCCGTCGTCGCTCCCTCCGCGCCCGTATAGCCGGGTCCCGGCAGGTGATCGGGGGAGCAGCCTGATCAGCCCCTCCTCGTGCTGCGATCGGTCGGTTCCGGATGCCTCAGGACACCCCCACGCATGATGCCCTTACGCATGACGCCCTCACTGAAGCGAGCCTCCACGTCTTCCTTGCGGCCTTCTACGCCAAGGTGCGTCGCGATCCCCTGATCGGGCCGGTTTTTGCCCGCGTCATTCCCGATGAGGATTGGCCACGCCACCTCACGGTCATCCAGGATTTCTGGTCTTCGGTGCTGCTGAAATCCGGCCGCTACAAGGGCAACCCGTTCGGCAAGCATGGGGCGCTCGGTGACCTGGCCCCCGCCCATTTTGCCCGTTGGCTGGCACTGTTCGAGCAGACGGCCGGGGAAACGTTTTCCCCCGACGTGGCGAGGCTCCTCTCCGAGCGGGCAAACCGGATCGGCGACAGCTTGAAAGCCGGCCTGTTCTTCAGGCCCGCCCCACCGCGGTGAGACCGCCGAGAGTCGTGCAGCCGGGCGCCATCGAGAGGGATCGATCCCCCGGCAGGGCCGTTGGCCTCGCACAGGCCACCATCGGCTGGATTGCACCCGATGATCGCTTGTCGGCCGGCGTTCGGGCAGCAGGCAGCGCGAGAGCCCGATGAGGTGATTTCCAGATTTTCCGCCGGCGGCGTTCGTCAAGGACGACCCGAGCCCCGATTCGCTGTTCTACCGGCAGCCGCGCTTCGTCACGCATATCGATGATGCGGCCATCGCGGCGGTGACGGATCTGTACAGGGATGTGGTTCCTGCAGGCGGCGTCCTCATCGACCTGATGTCGAGTTGGGTCAGCCACCTGCCGAAGGACAGGACTTACGAGCGGATCATCGGCCATGGCTTGAACGCTGCGGAGCTCGCGGCCAACCCTCGCCTGACCGAGCACTTCGTTCAGGATCTCAACGCCGCACCGCACCTCCCTCTGGACACCGCATGCGCCGACGCGGCGTTGATGTGCGCCTCGATTCAGTACCTGCAGCGGCCCATCGATGTCCTGTCCGATGTCGCCCGCGTGTTGCGCCGGGGGGCACCGGTGGTGATCAGCTTCTCGAACCGATGCTTCCCCACAAAGGCCGTCGCGATCTGGGGCGCCCTGGATGCGGCGGGACGTGCAAACCTGGTCGAGCGCTACCTGCAGATTGCGGGCTTCGCGCGCACACAAGTGCGGGCGGTGATCCCGGACCACGGATTCGGCGACCCGCTGACGGCGGTGATTGGCTGGACCGAAGCCGCGTGACGGGTCCGACACCGGGAACGATCCGGGCACCGCTCGGTGCTCCGGAGGCCGGCGTTCGTCCCGGCTCGGCCTCGCCCGTATCCCGATCGAGCCTGCGTGACGACGTCAGGCGGGAACGGGCGATCGGCCGAACATCTCGCCGGCCGAACGACGCACGCTGTCCGCGTAACAGCTCAGCCTGCGCAGGATGGGCGAGCGCCACAGGCCGTATCCATCGTCGCACAGCGGATCGTTCACCACGGGATTTCCATCGATGCCCACCAGAACGTTGCCGATGTTCGGATCGAGCCCCTGCGGCGACACCGCCCGCAACGCGGCGACGTAGGCTTCGTATCCGGGCCACGCGGCCCTGAACGCTTCGCGGATGCCGTCGAAGCTCGAATGCTCGATGCGGGGCTCGTGGGTCGGCCATTCCACCCTGAACCGGTCGCGGACGCCCTCGTCCAGGGCGACGCCCGGATGGTCCGCGATGACGGCGTGGGCATAGGCCAGCCACCAGGCATCCCGTGCGGGATCGCTCAGCCGTGAGCCCACGGTCATCAGCGCGCCACAGCGACTGACATGCATATCGTGGATACGCGGCGCGTGCGGTCCATCGGAGCCTGCGAACCCCTTGCGAAGCAGGGCCGCGTAATCACCGAACCCGTCGGCCTTGCGAGCGAAGCGCACCACGACGTCCGGGTGGTCCGGATGCGCGTGGACGGTGCCGTGGTACCCGAAACCGATCTCGGACCAGCCCGTGGCGATGAGCGCCGCATAGGCCTCGGCCGCCGACCGTTCGACGATGCCCAGGGCGGCGAGCGAGGGACTGAACGCCTTTTTCTGAGTTCCGAACCCGAACATCGCAGCCACTCCTTCCTGCCGATCGACGGACCGACGCGACACGCCCTCGGCAGCCGCACGGGTGTGGCGTCGAGGAGGGACCGGACGGGCAGGTCCGGCGCGGGTCGAGGCGACCCTGTCGATGTCGGGGGCAGCGTGACGCGCGTGTCACTCCACTGTCACGGAATGACCCGGGTCCCTGAAAAGTTCAATCCCTACGGAAGCGTAAATCGGCCGATGACGGAAATGAGCCGTCTTGACCGACCATCCGGCGCACGTCGTCCATCCCGGCCAGCAGCGTCCGGGCCAGGATTCCATCCGCTTCGCTCAGGCCGCACTCGGTGACCGGACGGACGTGACGCCCCGCATGGGCCGGGCCGACCTCGACGTCGTCGAGGATGAGATAGCGCGTGATGTTGTTTCGGGTCGCGTGCTCGGAGATCTCATCACCCCGCCCGGCCTGCTCGGCGGAGCGCATCGCGCCCGTCTCGGCATCCCGGCTCGACGGCAGGATGGCCGTGCGCCAGTCCGAGTGAAAGCAGTTCGCGGGCAGGCCGGCTTCGACCAGGGTCGGGCGACAATCGCCGACGCGCCACGTCGACGAGACCACCACCCTGGCGTCGAACGCCCGCACCAGGGCGGCCACGAGGGCAACCTGAACCGGATTGAGCCTGTCCTTGCCCGCCTGCCGTTGATAGCCGACCGTCGTCACGACGCCATCCACGTCGAGGTAGACCGTCAGCGGTCCGGCCTCCGTCTGTTCGTTCAAGTGGGCAATCCCGTCCCGTGGCAGCAACCCTGCCTGTGCCGCGGACGCCTACCGCGCGGGGCTGCGATCGTCCAGCATCACGCGGCGCCCAGGTAGGCGGCTTCCAGGCCCTTGTCCGCCGCGAGGTCCGCGGCCGAGCCCGCGGCGACGACGCGCCCCTGCTCCAGCACGTAGCCCCGGTCGGCCACCGTGAGGGCCAGCGCCGCCATCTGGTCGACGATGAGGATGGTGGTGCCGCCGTCCCGCAGCTCCGCCACCACGGCGTAGAGGGCGTTGATCATCGCGGGCGCGAGGCCGAGGGACGGCTCGTCGAGGAGGAGGATGCGCGGATGCGCCATCATTCCCCGGGCAATGGCGAGCATCTGCTGCTCGCCGCCCGACAGCAGGCCCGCGCGGCTCGTCGCCCGGTCGCGCAAGCGGGGGAAACGGGTCAGCAAAGCCTCGATCTCGGCCGGATCGATGGGCTCGGCCCGGCCGTGAGCGCCGAGCCGGATGTTCTCCACGACGGTCAATTCCGGAAACACCTGCCGGCCCTCCGGCACCAGGGCAAGGCCGAGGCGGGCGATGCGGTGCGCGGGCAGGCCCGCGACGGCCCGGTCCTCCAGCACGATCCCGCCCTCGACCGGGCGCAGGAGGCCGGCGAGCGCCCGCATGGCGGTGGACTTGCCGGCGCCGTTGGCACCCAGAAGCGCCACGGTCTCGCCGGGTCGGACCTCCAGGGACACGCCCGCCAGCACCGGGGCGGCCCCGTAGCCGGCGGTGAGGCCATGGGCGGAGAGGACGGCATCCGCCGGGCCGCGCCATGGCGTCGCCCGCGGCCGGGCCGGCGTGTCGGCGGCGCCGAGGTAAGCGCGGATCACCGCCGGGTCGTGCCGGATCGTGCCCGGCGCGCCGCTGGCGATGGGCCGCCCCGCATCCATGACGAGGACGTGGTCGGAGACGCCCATCACCAGGGGCATGTCGTGCTCGACGAGGATGACGGCGACGCCGCAGGCCGCGATCCGGCGCAGCAACCCTCCGAGGCGGTCGGTGTCCGCGCGGGTGAGGCCAGCGGCGGGCTCGTCGAGGAGGAGCACACGGGGCCGGCCGGCCAGCGCCCTGGCGATCTCGACGAGGCGGCGATCGACATGGGGCAGCTCGTCGGCGCGCCGGTCGAGGGCACCGGTATAGCCCGTGAAGGCGAGGAGGCCGGCAGCCATCATTCGGTCGTCGCGGCCGGCCCGGCGCCAGAGCCGGCCGGGGGCGAAGGCGAGGCTCACGTTGTCGAGGACGCCGAGCGAGCCGAACAGCCGCGTGGTCTGATAGGTGCGGGCGATGCCGGCCCGGGCGATCGCCTGGGCGGGTGCCCCCGTGAGGTCGCGGGTCCCGAGGTGGATGACGCCGGTGCCCGGGCGGTAGAAGCCCGAGACCATATTGAGCACCGTGGTCTTGCCGGCGCCGTTCGGGCCGATGACGCTGTTGACGGCGCCGGGCTGGGCCGTGAACGACACGTCCTCGGCCGCGCGGATACCGCCGAACCGGATGCCGATGCCGTCCACGATCAGGGGCTCGCCGGGACGTTTCCCGAGGAAAGCGGCGAGGAAGCCCGCCGAGTCGGCTTCCTCCGTCGCTCGGGCCTCCGTCCGGCGCGGAAAGACGCGCGCAACACTGCCGACGAGGCCGGCGGGCACGAGCCAGAGCACCACCAGGGTGGCGAAGCCGAAGAACAGCAGCCGGTACTCGGCGAGGCCCGACAGGGTTTCGGGCAGGAGCACGGTGACGAGGGCGCCGAACAGGGGCCCGAGGACCGTGCCGGCGCCGCCGACCACCACGGCGAGGACGAACAGGATCGATTGCGAGAACGGAAACGAGCTCGGGGCGATGAACAGCATCAGGGGTGGGAGTACGGCACCCGCCAGCCCCGTCAGCGCCGCCGAGATGGCGAAGGCCAGGGTCTTCACCCGGACGGGATCGAACCCCAGGGAGGCGGCCGCCACATCGGCGTCGCGCACGGCGCGCATGGCGCGGCCGAGACGGCTGAGGGCGAGGCGGTGGAATCCGTAGAGGGCGGCCCCGGCGCCGAGGACGGCGAGGATCGCGAGTTCGCCCTCGGCGAAGGGCACACCGAACAGGCTCGGGCCGCCGGTGACGACGAGGCCGTTCTGACCGCCCGTGAGGGAGCCGCCCTCGATCAGCGCATGCTCGACGATGAAGCCGAACGCGATGGTGACCATGGCGAGATACGGCCCCTTCACGCGCATGGCCGGAATCGCCAGGACGACGCCGACGAGCCCCGAGAGGACCGCCGCCACCGGCAGTGCCAGCCAGAAGCCGACCCCGGCTCCCGTGAGGACCGCGCTCGCATAGGCGCCGATGGCGTAGAATCCGGCATGGCCGAACGAGATCAGCCCGGTCAGGCCGAGGAGCACGTTGAGACCCACCCCCGCGATGGTGGTCAGGGCCACCAGGGCGATGACGAAGTGGCTGTAGCCGGCCGTCGCGGTCACGAGGTCGAGGCCCATGGCCGTGAGGGCCAGGATGGCGAGCGGCATCGCCCAGCGTCCGTTCAAATGGCGCATGGGGTCAGACCTTGTTGACGGCGCTGCGACCGAACAACCCGTCCGGCCGCAGCGCCAGGGCCAGGATGATCACCGAGAACACCACGAGTTGGGTATAGGCGGACCCGAGGGTCGCCGTGACGGTGGCCTCGAGGAGACCGTAGAGCAGCCCCGCCACCACGACCCCCGTGGCCGAGCCGATGCCGCCGAGGATCGCCACGGCGAAGGCCTTGATCCCGAACAGCGCCCCCATCTCGGCCGAGACGGAGAACAGCGGTGCGATGAGGAGGCCCGCCATGCCGGCGAGCACCGCCGAGAGGGCGAAGGCGCAGGCGACCGTCCGGCGCACGTCGATGCCCATGAGGCGGGCCGCATCCGCGTTCTGTGCCACCGCCAGGAGCACCCGGCCGAGGTCGGTCCGGCGGAAGACCGTGCGGATGGCCAGCGCCACCGCCACGCCCAGCACCGGGATCACGAGCTGGAGCGGGTAGATCCCGGCCCCGAAGATCTGCACGGGCGAGACCGCGAGCGGGGAGGGCAGGCTGCGCGGCTCCTTGCCGAAGGTGAACAGCAGGGTGTTGTCGAGGATGATGCCGCCCGCCACGGTGGCGAGGAGCCAGGCGTCGGAGCCGCGCTCGACGAAGGGCCGCACCAGCAGGCGCTCCACCGCCACGCCCAGGAGGGCGCAGCCGGCGAGGGCCAGGGGGATGGCGAGCGGCATCGGCCAGCCGAGGGTGATGCCGAGCCAGTAACCCAAGACGGCGCCGAGGGTTACGGCCGACCCTTGCGCGAAGTTGACGGTGCCCGACACCGCGTAGGTGATGTGGAAGCCCAGCGCGATCAGCCCGTACATGGCGCCGAGGCCGAGGCCGGTGACGAGGGTTCCGGTCAACATCCCAGATCTTCAGTTCGTCACGGCGACGATCTCGCCATTCTGGAAGCGGGTGAAGACATAGTCCTGCGGACCAAGGGCGTCGTGCCGGCCGGGCGCGAACGGCTTGTCGTAGGCCTTGATCAGGCCCGGATAGACGCCGACCTTGTAGAAGCCGTCACGGACCTCAGGTCCCTTGGTGGAGCCGGCGGCCTTGATCGCCAGGGCGAGCAGGTGCGTGGCGTCGTAGGCGTTGGCGATGCCGACCGCGGGCGTCACGTCGGCCATGGACTTGATCGCTGGATACTTCCTCTTGAGGGCGTCGAGGACGGCCAGCGCCTTCGGGGCGGTGTTGCCCGCGAAGGTGAAGGTCTGGATGAAGTGGACCTTCCCGGCGTTCGGCCCGGCGAGTTCGTCGAAGCGCCCGCCCGCCGGGCCCCAATGGGAGACCACCGGCACCGTCCAGCCCATCCGGTCGAGGGATTTCACAACCTGGGCCGAGGGACCGACATTGCCGACGAGGAACAGGGTGTCGGCGCCGGCTTCCTTCAAGCGGGTGAGCTGAGGCCCCATGTCGACATCGGCGGCCTCGTACTTCTCGATGCCGGCGCCGGGCAGGTTCGCCGCCTTGAGAGCCGCCGTCAGCCCCTGCTGGTTCGACTCGCCCCAGGCGTTGTTGACGAGGATCATGCCGGGCTTCTTCGCGCCGTGGGTCTTCACCGCGTAGGCGACGAGGGCCTCGTCCACGAGGGCGTCCACGGCGGAGACCCGGAAGGCGTAGTTGTCGGCCGCCCCGTTGCGGGTGATGCCGGTACCGGCGGCCCAGGGGCCGAGGAACGGCACCTTCATCTGGTTGGCGATGGGCACCACCGCCATGGAAACGGGCGTGTCGAGCCCGCCCACGAGGGCGACGACGCCGACGCGCTGGATGAGTTCGCGGGCGGCGAGCACGCCCTTCGACGGGTTGGCCTCGTCGTCTCGTGCCACGAGCTCGAGGGGCCGGCCGAGGACGCCACCGTTGGCATTGATCTCGTCGATGGCGAGCCCGATGCCGCGCGAGATCGCCTCGCCGGATTTCGCCGACTGGCCGCTCAGCGCCGTGACGAGACCGATGCGGATCGGCTCCTCGGCAAGCGCCGTGCTGGAGAGGCCGAGCAGCAGGGCCGCGCCGAGGGCCACGCGACGGGTCAGGGACGGGCTGGTGCGCATGATCGGGTCTCCGGCAGAATATCCGGAAGCTCCGCAACGCCCGTGCCAAACGTCAAGTCTTTGTGTTAATGAGAGAAATTCGATCATCGAGACAGGCTCTGCCTTGAACTTCGCCAAAGTGCATACACTTTTTGCATGCACTTTGGCGTAGTCCTCGCAAGGATGGGGGAAACCGGAGGAGAACCAATGATGACGACGGATGCAGTGGAACCAGCCGGGGACGGCGGGACGGACACGACGGCGCAGGACGCCGCCATCGTCACCGCCTACCTCGAAGCCTCGATGGTGCCCGACCCGGAGCGGGCGGCGACCTACATGGCGCCCGGCATCGAGATCGTGTTCACGGGCGCACGGCGCTTCCGTCATCCCCGCGAGGTAACGGCCTTCAACGCGGGCCGCTACGCCTGGGTGAAGAAGCGCATGGAGCGCCTCGATGTGGTTCCGGGGGATGGGTTCACGGCGGTCTACAGCCTCGGCACCCTCTACGGCGCCTGGCCCGACGGGACGCCGTTCGAGGGCAACCGCTACGTCGACCGCTTCACCGTGCGGGACGGAGTGATCGTCACCATGGAGGTGTGGAACGACAGTGCCGAGCGGCTCCTGACGATGCACGACATCACGGCCTGATCACCCCAGCGCCTCGGCGTAGGGCGCGAGCCGCCTGAGGAGATCGCGGTCGCGGGGCGGGGTGGCGACGATGCGCGCCCGCTCGGCCACGGCGTCGAGGTGGTGATCCATCAGGGCGGTCGCGCGCGACGCGTCGCCCGAAACCAGGGCGGTGATGAGGGCGCGATGCTCGGCCACGGCGCATTCGGCCGAGTGGGGCCGGCTGTAGAGCGAGAGGATGAGGGCGCAGCGGTAGCCAAGCTCGCCGACGTAGCGCTCCAGCACAGGGCTGCCGGTCATCTGGGCGAGGAGCAGGTGGAACTCCGTCGCGAGGCGGATGGAGCCCGGTTCGCCACCGCGCTGGGCAGCCTCCTCGCAGTCGACATGGGCCTGCAGGGCGGCTTCCTGCCCGGCATCGAGGCGGCCGGCAAGGCGGGCGACCACGAGGCGCTCCAGGCCGATGCGGATATCGAAGGTGTCGCGCGCCTCCTCCCAACTCGGCGTCGCCACGACGGCGATGCGGTTTCGGCGCAGCTCCACCAGGCCCTCGCCGGCGAGTTGCCCCAGGGCCTGGCGGGCGATGGTCCGGCTGACGCCGAACCGCTCGCCCAAGGCATCCTCCGGCAACCGGTCGCCGGGGGCCACCGCCCGCTCGACGATGGCGCGCCGCAGGGCACGGCAGATCGCCCCGACCCGGTCCGTGGCCCCCTGCTGCGTCGTGTCGATTGCCGCGTCCCGTCCACCCGCCATGCCGCGTCCGTTCATCCCATCGGTCTCGTTTGGTTTCACTGTGCGTCGCGCCAAGCACGAGCGAGACCATGGTGGTCGTGATGGAAGGCCAAGCCGCGGCAGCCCCACCGTCCGGTGCAGTTCGATGGGCCCGACGCGTCCCCAGTCACCAAGATGGCGAATGTGCCAGGGAGCACGCGACGGCGTTCATGGAGTGGAATGATGCCCCCTCCCGCGGAGGCGGTGTTACGGCTCCGTCCGATCCCGATGCCGGATCGGCCCCGTGCCGACAATCCACCGACGCCGAAACGCAAGCATGTTCCATCTGTTCTTTGGTCTGCCCTGCCTCTACGTCATCGCTCGCGTGCTCTGGCCGTTGCCGTGGCCCTTCGCGGTGAAGGCTGGCGTCGCGGTTATTCTGCTGGTGGCCTCGCAGTACCACCTGTGGAGCCGCCTCTCGTCCGGTTCTGTCTTCTCACCCGAGTTCCCGCGCGCCCTGGTGATCGTGTTCAATTGGGCTTTCGGCGCCATCGTCCTCCTGGCGGCGATGCAGCTGGCGCTCGACGGCGTGGCTTTGATCGCAAGGCTCGTGTCCGAAAGCAGCGGAGCGATTCCCGCGGGGTGGCGGTACGGCGCGGCGGCGCTGGCCATGCTGTTGGCGGCGGTCGCGGTGCGGCAGGCCGTCAGAGTGCCGCTGCTCAAGGACGTCACCGTGGAGATCGAGAACCTTCCGGCGCGCTTCGACGGCTACACCCTTCTGCAGCTGACGGACCTGCATCTCAGCCGCCTGTTCCCGGCTGCGTGGGCACGGAAGGTCGTGGCGCGATCCAACGCGCTGGGGGTCGACCTCATCGTCGTCACCGGTGATTTGATCGACGGGTCCCTCGCGGCGCGGCGCACCGACGTCGCGCCGTTGCGCGGTCTCCGGGCGCCGGATGGAGTCTGGGTGATCCCCGGCAACCACGAGTATTTCTTCGAGTACGCGGCGTGGATGCACCATTATGCCGAGCTGGGAATGGGTCTGCTTGCGAACCGGCACACGGTTCTGAAGCGTGGCGACGAAGCCCTGGTTCTGGCCGGGGTGACCGACCTGTCGGCCTCGCATTCGGGTCAGCCGCCGCACGACCTCGACGCCGCGTTGGCCGGTGCGCCTTCGGGTGCGCCCATCGTTCTCCTCGACCATCAACCCAGGGAGGCGAGGCAAGCGGCCTCCAAGGGCGTGGCGTTGCAGCTGTCCGGCCATACGCATGGAGGAATGATCGCGGGCCTCGACAATCTGGTCGCGAGGGCCAACGGCGGCTTCGTCTCGGGCGCGTACGCGGTCGGCGCCATGACGCTCTACGTCAACAACGGCACGGGGCTCTGGCCGGGCTTCGCGCTCCGGTTGGGGGCATCGTCCGAGCTGACGCGCATCACGCTGCGGGCCAAGCCGCGCGCTTAACCGACCAGTACGACGGCCTTGCCCTCGTAGAGCCGCTTTTCGATCTCGCCGACGATGAAGTGCGCCACATCGGCCCGGGCGATCAAGCCGTTGCGCCACGAGGACGGGTCGGACAGGACCGTGTAGCGGCCCGTCGCCGAACCGGGCGTGAGGACGCCCGGCCTGACCAACGTCCAGTCGAGGCCGCTCCGACGGATGCGCATTTCCTGGGCGTCCTTGTCGTCGTAGGCCCGTCCGAAGACGAGGCGGAACGGGATGCGCTGAAGGAGACCGATCGCCTCACGGCTGTCGCCGGCGCCGAAGCCGGTGACGGCGATGATCCGGCGGACACCCGCCCTTTCCATCGCGGGAACCAGCACGTTGGTCGCGTCGGAGAACAGAGTCACGGGACCGAGCAGGTTCCGTGTCGGAACACCGAGCGCCTGGACGACGACATCGACACCGTCGAGGGCTGAGGCGACGTCGTCGGCATTCAGGGCATCCCCGGGGAAGCGCTCCAGGCCTTCCCCCGAGGCGGCCATACCCGCGGCGGACCGGGCAAACGCCCGCACACGATGCCCCGCGACCAAGGCCGCCTTGACGGTTTCCACACCGATACCTTTGCTGGCGCCGATGACGAGGACGTTGGCCATGGTGTTCCCGACGATGGAGGTGGCGGCGGAGCATGCGGGATCACGGGATCGCGCTGACCGCACTCCTGACCGTCATATGTCCTCACCGAGCGAAAAGGCGATGGAAGGCCCCAGCATTCGGCAACCGGACTGATCCTGGAACGAGACGGCGGGCCATGCCGTTCGTTCACCGCGCTTGGGAGCAGGCAATCCACTCGAGTACAGCCGAATTCCGCTTCCGCTGCCCGCGCACGGCGGGCCTGCGATGCGACAGCTCGCGATCGAGGTGTCGAACAGCCCATGGACGCCAGACCGGATCGAAGGTTCAGGTTGCTTACGACGGGCTCCTTGGCACAGCGAAAAGCCCCCGACCGTGAGGTTGGGGGCTTTTGGTTTGTTGTTGTGATGTTGGTTGCGGGGACAGGATTTGAACCTGT
>NZ_LMMI01000026.1:0-34390 GCF_001422775.1 Methylobacterium sp. Leaf87
ATGAACAGGCTTCTACGGGCCCATAGCCCAACCGTCAACGGCCAAATGACCGAACGATGCGATTTTCGCGACAGATCAACGACACCCCAGCCAAAGGCCCTCTGACGCCTCTCAATGGGCATTTAGAACGGTCAGGGTGCGGCGCCGCCCGCGCAATTCATCCAACAAGCTCGCAGTCTCGGAGACGCAAAGCGAGGGCGCCACGGCTTGAACCGTAGCGCCCCCACCTGCCGTTCGGATCTTCATCCAGGCTGGACGAACTGCGATTGCTCGATCAGCAATCGTTGCCTTGCTGGGCCGCCGTGGGCTTGCCCTCGGCCTGCTTGGCGACATCGCTCGGTGACGTGGCCGTGTTCGAACCGGCGTTGTTCATCGCCCCAACCGTTCCGGGGGACTCGGCCTTTGCGCCCGGGCTGACGTTGCCGGTGCTGGCGCCATCGACCTTCGAGCTTTTCTCCGAGGCGGCGGATTTGCCGGCCGTGCCAGTGGCGCACGGCGCAGCGAAGACTGTGGTGGACGACAGCATCAGGAGAGCGGCAGCGCCAGCAAGCTTGGTCGAACGTAGCATGTTTTCCTCCGAAACGTTTCTTGTGAAGCTGAAACGTCGTGCTGTGTGACTGGTTCCTGAGGAAGTTCTGAGAAGAAGTGGATTTTCGTGGTGCACTGCAGTATCCGCCAGTCATTGGAGGATGGCTCGACCGCAGGGGATACGGAGAAGCGCGGTTTTCGGTGGCGGAACCTGCCGCATATTCCCTTTTACCCAAATTCGAATTTTTGACTGGGACGTTCGCCATTGGTGTCGGCCATCGTACGTCCGTCGTAAGAAGCACCTTGGATCAGTCCCCTTGCGGACGGGAGGCCAGCGTGTCCGCCTACCGGGGCTGATCCGAAGTCAGGGATCGTTCAGACAAAATATGGATAAGGCTCACCTACTCGGAATCCAGCGGACCGGATCGCCAACGTGACTGCAGCGACCTCCAAGCACTCGTTTGACACTTTGATCGGACCCGCGACCGGTCTCGATCCCATTCGCCGGCAACTTGGCGCTGCTCAGCCGAAAAGCTCCGTGCTCGGCCGAACCATAGCAAAACCCTCGCTTCACGCCGGGTTCGCACCTTCTTCGAGCAGGGATGTCGCGAACCCCGTCAAGATCGCGATCATAGCGCATCTCAAGTACCCCATCGCCCAGCCCTTCTCGGGCGGCTTGGAGATGCATACGCATTTCCTCGCAAGTGCCTTGCGGGCGCGCGGACACCACGTGACGCTCTTTGCCTCCGAGGGCTCGCAGGCGGATCTCGGCCTCGTGGCTGTCTGTGCGCCAACGGGCAGCGCCTTCGACGAGGCGTCCTCGGCTCGAATCGACCTCCTCGAGGCTCACGCCTACGACAGCATCATGGACGCGGTCGCAAAAGGCGGCTTCGATATCGTCCACAACAACAGTCTGCATCCCCTGCCGTTGCTGCGTGCCCACGAGGTCGCGGCGCCCATGGTCACGGCGCTGCACACGCCGCCCTTCGAGCCCTTCGTGCAGGGCGTGGTCGCGCGCGCGCATGACATGACGTTCGCCGCCGTTTCCAAATCCCTGGCCGAGGAGTGGTGCACTGTGCTTCCGCGCCCGCTCGTCATCGGCAACGGCATCGATCTCGAAGCCTTCGCGTTCAATGCCCAGCCGGCGGGCCCACCGCACGCCATCTGGACTGGACGCATCGTGCCCGAGAAGGGGCCGCATCTCGCCATCGATGCCGCGCGCGCTGCCGGCCTGCCTCTCGTCTTCGCGGGGCCGCAGAGTGACCCGGCCTACTGGGACAGCATGATCGCTCCGCGCCTTGGAGCGGACGTGACCTATCTCGGACACCTTTCGCATGCCGACCTCGCCCGGCGGGTCGGCGAGGCCCACGTCACCCTGTGCAGCCCCCGCTGGGAGGAGCCGTTCGGCCTCGTGGTGGCGGAATCGCTAGCATGCGGCACGCCCGTGGCGGCCTTCGGGCGCGGTGCGATTCCGGATATCCTCGACGCGTCCTGCGGCGTGCTGGCACGTGCCGACGACGTCGCCGACCTCGGCCGGGCGGTCTCCGAGGCTGTCGGGCTCGAACGTCTTGCGTGCCGTCGCCGGGCCGAGCACCTCTTCGATGCCAACGTGATGACGGATCGCTACGAGACGCTCTACCGTGCGGAAATGCGTCTCGCCGCGCCGACCGTCCTGCATGCCCACGCGCTCGGCGAGGCTTGAGCCGGTGATGCGCGATCACGGGGCCCTCGCGCGGGCCGTCGTTTGCGTGCCCGCTCGCAACGAGGCCGGCACACTGCCCCGGCTGATCCGGTCCCTCGACGCCCAGGCCGGGGCCGGTCCCGACGCGCCGTTGCGGGTCGTGGTTCTCGCCAACAACTGCACCGACGACACCGTATCGATTCTGTCGGCCCTTGCAGGCGAGGGTAGCTGCGCGAACCTGCGGTTGCGGGTCGTCGAGGCACGGATCGCGCCCCCCGACGCGCATGTCGGCACCGCCCGGCGCATGGCGTTGGAAGCCGGTGTCGTCTGGCTGCGCGAGGAAGGTGTCGAAGACGGCGTTCTCCTAAGCACCGATGCGGATGCGGTGGCCCCGACCGACTGGGCGCTTGCCAACCTGCGGGCCCTCGACGGCGCCGACCTCGTCGGTGGTCGCTTGGTGATCGATCCGGAAATCGAACGACCCGATCCGGCCCTGAGCGATCTCCATGCCCGGATCGAGCGCTACTGGAGCGGGGTGCGGGCCCTAGAGGACATCCTCGATCCGCCGTCGCACGACCCCGCGCCGCGCCACGGCGACCATGTCGCGGCGAGCCTCGCCCTGCGCGTCGATCTGTACGAATCCGTCGGCGGGCTACCAGCCATCGCCTGTGGTGAAGACAACGCACTCGTCAGCCGCGTCCGCCGCGTCGGCGGGAGGGTGCGCCACTGCCCAGCCGTGTCGATCGGGGTGTCCGATCGTGCCACCGGGCGCGTCGAGGGCGGCATGGCGACGGAAATGCTCCGTCGTGCCCGGATCGCCGAAGGCCGGGGGAGCTACCGGTTGCCGCCCGCCGCCCATTGGCGCGCGCTCATCGAGCGCCGCCGCGACTGGCGCCTCGCCTGGGAGACCGGCCCCGACTGGCCCGCTGCCCTGCGCCGGCTCGGCATTGCGGAAGGCACCATCGACGCGACGGCCGCCGAGATCGCGGCCGAACCGTGCCCCAACGCCATCGCGTTCGTCGAGCGACTCGATGCGCGGATCGGCGAGCCCGGGCCGGAGCCTGAGGCGCAGCCGCTCGACGACGTTCTCGCCGACCTCGAAACGCTTCAGCGAGAACTTGGTGCGCAACGGGCCGACGGAGCGGCGATGGCGCCGGCCGCATGAACCGGCGGCCCATCGGCTATTACGTCCACCACCAGGGCGCGGGCCACGCAACGCGGGCGCGCCTCATCGCGCGGACCCTCGCCCGGCCCTGTACCCTGCTTGGGACGTTCGACGGGGCCGACCCCGGGGTCGACTCGTTCGTCGATCTGCCCGACGATCGCATCGCCGCTGGCTTCGACGGTCGCGACAATGCGGCGACCCGGCCCATGGCCCTGCATTACGCGCCGTTGGGCGTCGATGGACTCCGCGACCGCATGGCCCGGATTGCCGCTTGGGTCGCGTCGGCCGATCCTGTTCTGATGATCGTCGACGTCTCTGCGGAAGTGGCCTTGTTCTCCAGACTTCTCTCGGTGCCGACCCTGGTGGTGCGGCTGCCCGGCGACCGCACGGACCCGCCCCATCTCGAGGCGTTTCGCAGTGCCGAACGCCTGCTCGCATTCTTTCCTCGAGCGCTCGACGGTGCAGCGAACCCCGAATGGGTCCGATCCAAGACCGCGTATGTCGGCTATTTGAGCGCCGCTCCGAAAGCGGATCCCATCGGGGAAGACGGCTCGATCGTCGTCGTCTACGGGCGCGGTGGAGCGGGTGGATCGTTCGCCGATCTCGCCGCCGCGGCCCGCGCGGTGCCGGAGCGCCAGTGGCAGGTGGTCGGCCCGGTCACCGACGAGGGCGGTGAGTGCCCGGAGAACCTCCGTCTGCACGGATGGATCCCGGATATCGGACCGTACCTCGACAGCGCGGCCCTGGTCATCGGGACCGGTGGCGATGGCGTCGTCTCGGGTGTCGTGGCACGGGGCAAGCGCTTCGTCTGCATTCCCGAGCCTCGTGCGTTCGACGAGCAGGCCGCCACCGCGCGGGCGCTTCAGGCGCATGGGGCGGCGATTCATCGGGCGGACTGGCCGCCCCCCGGGGATTGGCCGGCCTTGGTTCGGGCTGGTCTGGCACTCGATCCGGTGCTCATGACGTTACTCGACCAGCCCGACGCCCTGACGCGGGCCGCACGCCTGATCGGAGATTTCGCCGACAGGCTTGATCCGCAGGCCAGCGCACCGAAGTCCGTCGGCCCAGGCGTGGCGCCATACTCGAACGGACGACGCGCGTGACATCCCCGCTCCAGCCCAGAACCGTCGCGCGGTGCCCCCTCGACGGGGTCGCGGCGGCGGTGGGAACCGTCGGCGAACTCTGCGCCGGCCCGGGCATCGGTATCCAATTCCACGAGTTCGCCGCACCGTACGATCAGGTAGTGCAACCGCTGTGCTGGCTCGGATCTGGCGACCGCGCGACGTACGACCTCCACACCGCCTCGGTCCCCCCCATCCGGCTGTACCGCTTGGGGGGCGGTACGCTCATCTTCGGCAAGGGACTCCTTGTCCGCGACGGCACGTTGATCGAACTCGACCGCTATGGATTCCACGAACTCGGACGCTTCGACTATCCGTTCAACGCCGGGTTCCTCCAACTCGACGGAACGATGGCCCGCATCGCGCCGCCTGCGCGGGTGCGTGTCATCGACGAACCCTGCATCCTCCTCTCACAGGGCGGTGAAGCGGTTTGGGGACATTGGCTCCTGGACCTCTGGCCACGACTGATCATGGCTCTTTCGGCGCCCATGCGGGTGCGGATCATCCTCGATGCCGATGTCGCGCCATGGGTCGCGGGCATGCTGCGAAACGCGGGGATCGGTCCCGATCGCGTCATCTGGCACGACAAGGGCCGCGAGACCCTCCTCGCAGACGACGTCTACGTGCCTGGCTTCCTGCGCTGGCGCAGCGCAGTCTCGCCCTGGGTCAACTTGGCTTGGAATCTGTTCCCCGCTGCGCCCGGAGCGGGACCTCAGCGCCTTTACGTCAGCCGGACCCGAACCGGTGAGGGGTCGTCGTTGAGCAACGCCGCCGAGATCGAAGCCATGGCCGTGCGGCGCGGCTACACGTTGGTCTACCCCGAATCCCTTCCCCTCGATCGACAGGTAGCCCTGTTCGCCGGAGCGACCCACGTCGTCGGCGAGGCCGGATCGGCTCTGCACAATACAGCGTTCAGCCCTGCCGGAACACGCGTCGGCGTGATGCTGTCGCCCACTGGCTTCATTCGCATTCTGCAAGCGGGTATCGGCCATGTCCGGGCGCAGCCGACGGGCTTCGCGTTCGGAGACCCTGCCGGCGACGCCCGTCGGATCACCATGCCGGGTGCCCTCGCAACCGAGCTGCTCGATGCCATGGATGCGGTTTCCTGAATCGACGCCCCGACGAAGAATTCCCATCGCCCATCGGCACCATCGCCACACTCGCGGCGTTTGGTCGGACTTGGCCTTGACCGGTCTGGAGTTGCGGAGGCGCGGGCGTGGCGGGATCGGCTTGGATATGGGCTCTCAAGGGAGCCGGCTGGTTCCTCGTGGCTTCCACCTTCATCCCGTTCATCCGCAGCGACGCAGGGTTCATCCGGACCTTCGACTTCCCGCGCCTTCAGGTGGCGGTGGCCAGCGTCCCGATCCTCATCCTGCTCCTTATCTTTGCCCGTGACAGAACCGGGTTGGCCCTGTTCGCCGCCCTCCTCGCCTGCTTCGCCTACCAGGCCTACCGGATCTTCCCGTTCACGCCCCTGCACGCACCACAGGCCGTGGCCGCGACGGCGGCGACCTGCCGCCGCGACGCTGAGGTCTCGCTTCTGGTCGCCAACGTCCTGCAGGACAACACCGATCACCAGAGCCTGCTGCGCCTCGTGGACCGGCATGATCCAGACCTCCTGCTCGTCCTGGAGACCGATGCGCGCTGGCGTGACGCGCTCATTTCCCTCAGAGCGCGCTATCCGAGCGTCATCGAGCAGCCTCAGCCCAACACCTACGGGCTGTTGTTCTACGCCAAGCTCCCGCTCGAGAACCCGCAGGTGCGGTTCCTGCTCCAAGACGACGTGCCGTCGATCCGCACCGTCGTGGTCCTCCCGTCTGGCGAGCGCTTCACCCTGTTCGGCGTTCACCCGCGCCCGCCCCATCCGGGTCACAGCTCCGCTCCGCGGGACGCCGAGCTTGTCATGGTCGCCCGCGAGGTGCGGGATTTGGACGGGGCGGCAGTGGTGGCCGGCGACCTCAACGACGTTGCCTGGTCGCGTACCACCACCCTGTTCCAGAAGATCAGCGGCCTCCTCGATCCGCGGATCGGACGGGGCCTGTACCCGACCTTCAACGCCAAATGGCCCCTGCTGCGCTGGCCCCTCGACCACATCTTCTTCAGCGACGATTTCCTTCTCGGACGCCTGGAGCGGCTGCCGTATATCGGCTCGGACCATTTCCCGATCCTGATCTCCCTGTGCCGCACGGCGGTCGCGCCGAGGGTGCAGGACGCGCCCGAGGCGACCGCCTCGGACATGGAAGCAGGGCGCGAGGCCATCGAGGCCGTGAAGTAGGTCGCGGCGGCTTGATCTCCCCGACCACATCGGTGATGCCGAAGCCCGTCTCCCACCGATCCACGAGGACCACATGAACCTCGAAGCGTTCCTCGCCGCCGCCGGGCGCCTGCCCGTCGCCTCCCTCGACACCATTCTCGGAGAGGCGGGCTCGCAGAAGGGACTGGTGGTGGTCGCTCCCCATCCCGACGACGAGAGCCTCGGATGCGGCGGACTCATCGCGGAGGCCTGCCGCCTCGGCCGCGCCGTGCGTCTCGTCGTCGTCACCGACGGGTGCGGGTCGCACACCCACTCCGCCATGTATCCGCCCGAGCGTCTCCGGACACTGCGCGAGGACGAGACCCGCACGGCCGTGGCCGAACTCGGCCTCGCCCCGGAATATGTGCGCTTCCTGCGTCTGCCCGATGCGCATGCGCCGAGTGCCGGCCCGGAGGCGGAGGCCGCCGCCGCCGCGATTTTGGATGACGCCGCATCTTGCAACGCCGGCGCCCTGTTCGTCACCTGGGGTCACGATCCGCATTGCGACCACAAAGCCTCGGCTGCCATCGTCGCCCTGGCCCAGGTCCAGCGGCCGGCCCTGCCCGCCTATGCCTATCCGGTGTGGGGGTTCACCCTGCCGCCGGAGACCGAGGTGGGCGACCCCCCCGAGGGCTACCGCCTCGACATCGCCGCGCATCTCCCGGCGAAGGCCAGGGCGGTGGCCGCCCACCGCTCGCAGACCACCGACCTTATCGCCGACGATCCCACGGGGTTTCGCCTCGCGCCCGACATGCTGGCCAATTTCGCGGGACCGCACGAGATCTTTCTGCGAATGGGTCCGGTGGTCTCCGAGGCATCCCCATCGTGAGCGCCAGCGTCGTCACCTTGAACAAGGGCCGAGATGCCCATCTCGCCCGCCTCCTCGAAGGCTTGGCGCGCGGAACGCCACCCGCCGAATGCGTGGTGGTGGAGATGGGTGCGGAGCCCCCTCCCCTGCCGGATTACGGGTTTCCCGTCCGCCGCATCGTTCTCGGCGCCGACGGGCTCCCCCTGGCGCGGGCCCGCAACGCCGGACGGCGGGTCGCGTCGGGCGACCATCTCGTCTACCTCGACGTCGATTGCATCCCGTCCCCGGATCTCGTCGAGAGCCTCGACGACGATCTGGCCGAGGCCGATGGTTTGATCTGCTGCGAGGTCCGCTACCTCCCATTCGGGGCGGTCACGGATAGCTGGACACCGGCCGGCCTGCATGCGGCCGGACAACCGCATCCGGTCCGGGTGTTTCCCGAGGCGGGGCGGGAACCGACGAACAATCCTGGCCTGTTCTGGTCCCTTGCCTTCGGTGTGCGTACGGCCACCTTCGACCGCCTCGGGGGATTCGACGAGGCCTTCGACGGCTACGGTGCGGAGGACACCGACCTCGCTTTCCGCGCCGCTGCCGCCGGGGTGCCGGTGCTGCTGACGGCGCGCGGCGAAGCCTACCACCAGCACCACCTCGCCTGCGACCCGCCCCTTCAGCACTTCGACAGCATCGTCCGCAACGCCCGTCGCTTCCATGCCCGCCACGGCCTTTGGCCCATGGACGGCTGGCTCGACGCCTTCGCCCGCCTCGGCCACGTTTCGGCGATCTGGCGCGACGATGACCTGACTGTCCTGCGCGCGCCCTCTCACGCCGAGGTCGCGGCGGTACGGGTGGCGTCGGAGGATCCGTTCTGAAAGGCCTTCGAAGGTCCTGACGAACCGGGCCGACGTCGTTTCGCATCGGCGGCGCAGGACGGGGCAACGAACGTCATCCACCCACAAGCGTCGCCATTGTTCCGCTTCGCCGACCTGCTAGGGACGCGTTCTGCCGCGCCGTCGAACGCCGGCCGCCAGGAGACCCGTCGTGCCGTCTGCCGTTCCCAACACCGTCATCGCGATTCCAGTCCGCAACGAGGCCGAACGGATCGAGGCTTGCCTGCGGGCCATCGACGCTCAAACGGGCCTCGCACCCGGCAGCCTCGCACTCGTGCTGTTCCTCAACAACTGCACGGACGGGACGGAGGCCATCGTCGAAGCCCTGCGGCCGAGCCTGTCGCTGCCGATGCGGGTCAGCCACGTCACGTATGCGCAAGCCCATGCCGGATGGGCCCGACGCGAAGCCATGAACGCCGCCGTCGATTGGATCGGGGCGGCATCCGGCGGCGCCATTCTGTCCACGGATGCCGACAGCCGGGTCCCGCCGGATTGGGTCCTGCGCAATCTCGCCGCATTACGGGCCGGAGCCGATGCGGTCGCGGGGCGGATCGAACTCGATGCCGACGAGGCCGCGTTGCTGCCGCCCTCCCTGCATGAACGCGGCCGCCTGGAGGATGCCTACAGCGCCGTCTTGACGGAGATCGAGGCGCGGATCGACCCCGATCCCCACGACCCTTGGCCGTGCCACCGTACGACCATCGGGGCCACCCTGGCGGTGACCCGGGAAGCCTACGTGGCCGTGGGCGGCATGCCCGCCATCGCGCTCGGCGAGGACGGTGCCTTCGTCGCCGCCCTGCTGCGGCAGGGCTACCACGTGCGGCATGCCCCCGAGGTGGTGGTGACCGTGTCCGGCCGCCTCGTCGGCCGGGCGCCCGGCGGCGTCGCCGACACCATCCGGGCCCGCTGCGAGAAGCCCGAGAGCCTGTGTGACGCCCGCCTCGAGGCGGTGCCGCGCGCGGTGTTCCGCTACCTGTGCCGACGGCACCTGCGGCGGCTGCACGGCGAGGGCCGCCTTGAGGGGACGCGGCGTTGGGCGCGCTTCCTCAAGATTTCAGAGACGGATGCCGTCCGCATCGCCGCCCTGCCGCTTCCCGGCCTCGCCGTGGCCGAGGCCGAGCGGGTGAGTCCGCGCCTCGTCTACCGGCCGCTGGGGCCGTTCGAACTGCCGCACCACACTCGACTCGCCCGCCTTGCGCTGGTGCCGATCCGGGCGCTGACCCGGATCGCCAACCGCCGCGTCACCACCCCGCCGCCACGGCCCGTCGCGGTGGGGTTGGAGGCACCCTAGCGGCCCTTGAGGAACGCCTCGGCCGTACGCAGGCTCAGCGCCATGATGGTCAGGGCCGGGTTCGCCGCGAGTGAACTCGGAAAGGTCGACCCGTCGCAGATCCAGAGGTTCGGCACCTCGAAGCTGCGCCCGAACGGATCCACGACGGCCGTGTCGCCGTCCCGGCCCATGCGGCAGGTGCCGAGGGTGTGGGCCACCCGCTCCAGGACCCAGATGTCGCTGGCCCCGGCCGCTTCCCAGATCGCCTTCATGGTCCGGGTGGCGTGGGCGTTGAGACGGTGCTCGTTGGTGCCGTAACCGAAGCTGATCTGCGCCTTCGGCACCCCGAACGCGTCGACCTCACCCGACAAAGTGAGCACATTGGCATCGCACGGCAGGGTCTCGCCGTTGATCCCGATCCCCGCGAAGTGGTTGTAGCGGCCGAGGTAGTCGGTCAGGGCCCGACCCCAGAGACCGCGGCCCCGCGCCACGGAATTGCCGAAGGTCAGCGGCAGGACACCGAGGCTCTGCATGAGGTAGCCGCCCGCGAAATCGGCATCCGCTGGCCGCACCATGTCCTCGCTGATGAGGGAGGACGGATAGCCCCGGTTCATCCGGACTTCGCCGTCGAAGGTGCCCCAGACCTGCGTCGCGACGTGCCCCATGTAGTTGCGCCCGACCTGACCGCTGCCGTTGGCGAGGCCGAGATGCAGTAGGAGTCGGGGGCTCTCCACGGCACCTGCACACAGAAACACCGCGGCGCATCGTTGCCGATGGTCCGTTCCATCCTTGCGGTACGTCACGGCCGTGATGCGTCCCATCCCATCGTGCTCCGTTCCATGGACGCGGCACAGGGAACGGATCTCGGCACCGTGCGCAACGGCCAGGGGCAGGTAGGTCACGTCCATGCTGGTCTTGGCGCCGTTGCGGCAGCCCTGGTGGCAGAAGCCGCAATTGATACAGGCGTTTCGGGTCCCCCCGCCCTCCTGGGCGAAGTCCCTCGACACCACGGCCGCCGGCGCATCCGTGGCGCGAATGCCCAACCCCTCGCAGGCCCGAGCCATGATTCCGGCCGGACCATTGCGTGGAACCGGACCCAGCGGGTAGCGCCGCTCTGAATCCCACGGGTAGGCCTGCGGTCCCGAAACTCCGATGAAGCTCTCAACCCGCTCGTAGAACGGACGCAGATCCTCGTAGTCGAGCGGCCAGTCGACGCCCTCTCCGGTCTCCGTGAAGAGCTTCAGGTCACGCTGGTCCGCCCGCGGTGTGAACGCCCCCCAATGCAAGGTCGAGCCTCCGACCCCGGTACCGCTGTTGTTGGCCCCGAACGCCTCAGGCGTGGAGCCGCCGCTCAGTCGTTCGTCCGTCCAATAGATCTCGTCGGCCAGGGTTTCGTCGAAAGCGAACAGGGACGGATCGAAGTTCGGCCCCGCCTCCAGGGCGACCACCTTCAGGCCCGCCGCGGCCAGTCTGGCGAGGAGGGGGGCTCCGCCGGCGCCGGTCCCGATCACAACGGCATCGACAGCATCGTCGAGGGCGTAGCGGCGCATGGAATCGAGATTCATCGAGCCTCTCCCGCCTGGGCCACGGGTTCCCAGGATTCGCGGGCATCGATCCCGAATTCCACGAAACCGGGAAGACGCGCGGCGTCGTCTCCACCGGCGCCGATGCCGCCGAAACCCAGACGCGCCAGGGACGCGGGATGAGCGAGGTAGGTGCGCACCACGTCGCCACGCAGATCTTCGAACCACAGCTTCATTTGTGCGGCATCGAGCTCACTGCCGACGATCGGCAACTTCGCATCGGCAACGGCTGCCACCAGCGAATCCTGCACCGAACCCGGAAGGGCGAGGAAACCGACGGCATGAGCAGCGTAAGCCGCCGCATCGATGGTCCGTAGGGCGGCCGCGTATGCCTTCGGGTCGGCCGGCAATGCGGCGAAGCGCCAGCCGTCGCCCGAGCCCGACGCCAGACGTGCCTCGATGCGAGCACCGATATCCATGGCGGTCCGCCCGTCTTGCGGCAGCACACGATCGACGATCGCGCGCAGACTTGCGAGTTCGAGGGCATTCAGCACCTCTGGACGGTAGGCCGGATCGTCGGGCTCGGCCCGTGCTACGATAGCTTCCCGGAGCCGGTTGTTGACGCGCGGCGACGCGATGAGGTCTGCGTAGGAGGCGGGCACAGGCACTGCGCCAGGCGAGGCCTCGACAGGACGGACCATCTCCTCGCGGATCAGATCCGCCACGGCATGCGGCCGTTCTAGGGGAAGCAGGTGCCCGGCCCCCTGAAGTACGACGTGCCGAGCGTTGGCGAGATGAGGAATCATCAGGCAGATCTGTGCGGCCGCTCCGAGATCGCTGTCCTCCGATCCGCTCAGAACCAGAGCAGGCGTTCGTAGAACACCGATGCAGGCACACCAGTCCTCGCGGCTCCCCGCTTCGAGCCAAGCCGTCCAAGCCCCGGGATCGGCACGCAGCACATCCGCCACCGCTTGTGCCCGGTCCGAGGCCTTCAAAGGGGCGCCGACGTTCTGATCGATGAAGTCGCCCGCCTCGGCCTGCCGCGTACGCTCATCCGCAGAAATCCAGGCGATCATCGCCTGCCGCTTCTCGTCGGACATCGGCTCGGGACTCGGCGGTGAGCCTGCCAGAAGTATGAGGCCGCTAAGGCCCGCCAGACGATCGTCTCCGTCCTCCGCCCGGCGCGCCAGGGCGAGAGCCACCTTGGCGCCCATGCTATGGCCGGCGATCCACCAGCGCGCCGGCAAGAACTCGGAGATCTGCCCGGCGATGTGGTCGGCCATGGCCTCCACGGATGTGCCGGAGACGCTAGAGGCGTCGCCGAAGCCTGGGAGGTCGAACGGGATGCACGTCGCGGCCTCGCCGAGGCTCGCGGTCATCTCTCCCCATTCGCGCGAGGAGCCGCCTAAGAAGTGTAGGCAGAAAAGGGTGGTCGGTGGATCGAGGGAGGCGTGCAACATCGCATCGACATCGCCTCTTACAGCGCCGCTTCAAGCGAGCGCACCCGCGACCCCTCGCTGCACCCCAACGGTTTAATCCCGGCTTCTGGCGAAAAGTCCCCCTGCGGAGAGCGTGCGCGGCTGTCCGACGCGGAGCGGAAATTCGAAGACCGGGGTCGTGTCTCGGCGAGCGAGTTGGCTTACCTTCTCGGCCATGACGAAGAACATCGCTCCGTTGCCCGATCCACGCCCGACCCGCGAATATCCGGACGACGATCCCTACCTTTGGCTCGAGGAGGTGGATGGCGAGAACGCGTTGGCCTGGGTGGAGACCCGGAACGCCGAGACCCTCGCACTCTACGCCGACGCCTCCTTCGCCCGAGACCGCGACACGGCGCGAGATCTGATGGACCGCCCCGATCGTATCGCGATGGTGCGCCGGCGCGGTGAGCAGCTCTACAATTTCTGGAAGGACGCCGAGCATCCGCGTGGCTTGTGGCGCCGCGCGGACGAGAGCGGCTACCGCGCCGGGACCCCGGAATGGGATGTCATCCTCGATCTCGACACCCTGGCGGCCAGCGAGGGCGAAGATTGGGTCTGGGCCGGTGCCGACCTTCTTCCCGTATCGCGCGACCGGGTGCTGTTGAAGCTCAGTCGGGGCGGTGGCGACGCGACGGTCCTGCGCGAATTCGACCTCATCGAGCGGTCCTTCGTCGCGGATGGGTTCATTCTCCCCGAAGCCAAGGGCGGTGCGACGTGGCTCGACCGAGACACGCTGCTGCTGTCGAGTGCCCTGGGCGACGGCATGGCGACCCGTGCGGGCTATCCCCGGACCGTCCGCCTGTGGGCGCGCGGCACGGACCCGCTTGCCGCGCGCATTCTTTTCGAGACCGCACCGGAGAACATGGGTGTGTGGGCCGGCGTCGAGCGACCGCCGACGGGCGAGCGCATCGTCATCGCCGAGCGTACCGGCTTCTTCGATGGTTTTCTCCACCTGGCCGACCGCGAAGGCGTCGAGATCCGCCTCGATGTTCCATCGGACGCCGAGATTCACCTGCATCATGATGGGCTCGCCGTGCAGCCCCGCACGGCCTGGAGCGTCGGCGGGCGGACCTATGGACCCGATACGGTCCTGGCCATCGCCCTGTCCGACTTTCTCGCCGGAGCGCGCGACTTCACCGTGCTGTGGGAGCCGAGTGAACGGCGCGCGCTGCAGGATGTGTTCTGGTCCGGGGACCGCCTCGTCATCGGCGCACTCGATAATCTGAGCCCCCGCTTCAGCGTCTGCGAGCGAAGCGCCGCGGGTTGGACCGAAAGGCCCATACCCGGCGTGCCCGCCATCGGAACCGTCTCGGTGTGGCCCCTCGACGCCGATCCGGACGACGCGGACGGCGAACTGAGCGCCCTGATGCAGGACCCGGTGACGCCGCCGACCCTCCTGGCGATCCCACCTGCCTTGTCGACCCCGACCGTTCTGCGCACGACGCCGGCGACCTTCGATGCCGCCGGACTGCGGGTGACGCGGCACGAGGCGATCTCGGCCGACGGAACCCGAATCCCCTACGTCCAGACCGGACCGGTGGGCGAGACGGGGGATGCGCCCGTTCACCTGACGGCCTACGGCGGCTTCAAGGTCTCGATTCTGCCGACCTATCAGGCGGTTATGGGGAAGCTGTGGCTCGAGCCGGGCGGTACCTGCGTGAGCGCGAACATCCGCGGTGGCGGTGAATTCGGGACTGCGTGGCATGAAGCCGGCCGGCGCGAAGGCAAGGCGCTGGCCCATGACGATTTCGCCGCCGTCGCCGCGGATCTCGTCGCGCGCGGCGTCACCCGGCCCCACCGCATCGCCGCCGAGGGGGGATCGAACGGCGGCCTCCTCATCGCCAACATGCTGACGCGCTACCCCGAGCGCTTCGGTGCCCTGTTCTGTACCATCCCGCTCATCGACATGCGCCGCTACACCAAGCTGCTCGCCGGCGCGAGCTGGATCGCGGAGTACGGCGACCCCGACGATCCCGCGGACTGGTCGTTCCTCCAAGGCATCTCGGCCTATCATGCGGCACGCGCCGGAGAGCCCTACCCGCCGATCCTCATCGCCACGAGCCGGCGGGACGACCGGGTCCATCCGGGGCACGCCCGCAAGATGGCGGCAAAGCTCCAGGCCCTCGGCTACGGTGCCGCGTTCTACGAGCCCGCCGCCGGCGGCCACGGCTACGGCAACGACAGCACCCAGGCCGCCACCTTCATGGCGCTCGGCATAAACTTCCTGCGCCGATCCATCGGGTGGAACCCGAACCCGGTCTAAGCGGGCGGACTCCGGGCTTCCCAGCGGGAAGCCCGGGATGCGCGATCACTGACCGTCGATGCGGCTGCCGAGCAGAGCGATGGCCTTCTGGTAGACGGTGGCGGCGTTCCAGCCTTGGATCGCCGCGAAGTTCGGCTCGCCCGGCTGATAGCCGGCGCCGCGCTGCCAACCATGCGCCTTGAGGAAATTCGCCGTTGCGTTCAAGGCGTTGGGGATGCTGTCGAGGCTACCGCCCGTACCGTAGTTGAGAACGCTTTTCGGCAGGAACTGAGTGTGGCCGACCTCGCCATGGGCGGCCCCCCGGGTACCGGCCGTGAGGATGCCGCGATCGACGAGGGTGAGGGCGGCGTTGAGCTGATCGGTGAAGAAGGCCGAGCGGCGGCAATCGTAGGCGAGGGTCGCCACGGCCGACAGGGTGTTGATGTTTCCCCGGACCGCACCGAACCCCGTCTCCATGCCCCAGATCGCCAGGAGCGGACCGGCGGGCACGCCGTAGCGCTGCTCGATGGAGGCGAACAGGGCCGCGTTCTGCTGCTTGAGGGCGCGGCCGCGGGAGACGATGGCGGGGCCGCCGCGCTTGGCCAGGAACTGGTCGAGGCTGAGCTTGAAGCTCTTCTGGCCGCGATCGGCCGAGATGGTCGCCGTGGAGTAGGATGTTCCCATCAGCGCCGCGAGACTTTCCGCGCTGGCGCGGCCCCGGGCTTCGTCGGCGAATTCGCGCTTCCAGGATTCGAAGCCGGACGCCGAGTTTCCGCAGGTCGCCGCCTGGGCTTGACCGACAAAACCAAGGAGGGCGACGGCGCAGGCCGCACCGGAAAACGTCATGTACCCGCGTCTCGACATTCGACAACTCCTAAAACGACCTTGGGCTCCGACGAGCCGGTTCGGGCACCGCTCGGCCATTGGACGATGTCAACTCCAAGGCACCGGGACACCTCGACCGTTCGGATCGGGCGTTTTCTCGCGATAGTGACAGGGAAGGCTCCCCGGCACGGACCGGCGCATGCCGTTCCGGCCCCTGCGGCGTGGAACGGCGCAGGGCCGAATGGAACGGTGGCGCGCTCCGTCACACCACGGGCTGCGCCGGTCTGCGCACCGGGCGGTCAGTACATCGGCACGCCACCCGTCACCGGCACGAGGGCACCGCTCATGTAGCTGCCCTCGCGGGAGGCGAGGAGCACGTAGGCGGGGGCGAGTTCGGCCGGCTGGCCGGCGCGGCCGAGCGGCGTGTCGGCACCGAGCGACGCGATCTCGTCCGGCCCCTTCACGATGGGCTGGATCGGCGTCCAGACCGGGCCGGGGGCGACGCAGTTCACCCGGATGCCCTGGGGCGCGAGGAGGTTCGACAGGCCGATGGTCAGGCTGGCGATGGCGCCCTTGGTGGCCGCGTAGATCAGCATCGACTTCGTGGCGACCTTGGCCTGCTGGCTCGTGGAATTCACGATGGCGCCGCCCGGCTTCATGTGCGGCACGGCGGCCTGGGCGAGGTACATCATCGCGAACACGTTGGCCCGGAACGAGCCCTCGATGTCGGCCTCCGTCAGATCGTCCAGACCTTCGTTGACCACCTGGGCGGCGGCGTTGTTCACCAGGATGTCGAGGCGGCCGTACTCCGCGACCGTCCGGGCGACGAGGGCACGGCAATAGGCGGGATCGCGCAGGTCGCCCGGGACGAGGATCGCGCGGCGGCCGGACTTGCGCACCCAGGCGGCGGTGTCCTCGGCGTCGGACTGCTCGACGGGCAGGTAGGCGATGGCGACGTCGGCGCCCTCCCGGGCATACGCGATGGCGACCGCGCGGCCGATGCCGGAATCGCCGCCGGTGATGAGGGCGACCCGGTCGGTGAGGAGGCCCTTGCCGACGTAGCTCGTCTCGCCGTGGTCGGGCGCCGGGTCCATCTTCGTGGTGAGGCCGGGGCGCTCCTGCTGCTGGTCGCCGGGAAACGGCGGCCGGGGGCCGGCTTCGCGCGGGTCGGGATTGGTGCCGGGCTGCATGGTATCGGGCTGCATGATGGGTCCGGTGCTTTCCGCTGGCGGGGGCGCTTCGGACGGCCCCCTGTCGCGCGGCCATGTAGGGCGCGCCGCGCGCCGCACCCTGTGACGCAGGGACTTACGGGACGCAGGGACTTACGGGACGTAGGTACTCCCGGGACGCAGGCACACACGCGCCGCAGGGACCCGTCGAACGGAAGCACCCCGGCCGCGTTGAGACGCATGCTTGACCGTAAGAGAACCCCGGCCCGGACCCGCGACACCCGGCTGCTGCCGGGGGAGGCCGCCGACATCGCCCTCGGCGTCGGCCTCGCCACGGCCAAGGACCATCGGGCGGTCCGCACCCTCGGGAGCCTGAGCGAAGTCGGCGCCTGGGAGGTGCTGTTCGCGGTCTCGGCCGCGACCTGGGCCGTGGGCGCTGCGCGCGGCGACGCCCGGCTGGCGGCGACGGGCCGGCACATGCTCGGGGCGGGCCTCCTGGCGAGCCTGACGAAGACCACCCTCAAGCGCCTCGTCCATCGCACCCGGCCGAACGTCCTGATGGAGGAGAACACCTATGCCCGCGGCTGGCTCGGCCCCAACGACGGGCCGTGGCAATCCTTCCCGTCGGGGCATGCGGCGGTGAGCGTCGCGGTGGCGCGCGCCGTTGCCCGGGCGTGTCCGGAGGCGGGCGGCGCGGTCCAGGCGGGGGCCGGCCTCATCGTGGTGGCGCAGGTGTTGCGCGGGGCGCATTATCCGGCCGACGTGGCGGTCGGCGCCCTGATCGGGCTCGCCGCCGAGGCCGCCGTGAACCACGTCGCCGGACCCGTGACCGACGGCCCTCGACCTCCGGCGCCATCCCGGTAAGGGATTTGCCTGAGGGACTCGCCTGAGAATTTGCCCGTGCACGCGCCCGAGAAGAGGACTGGCCCATGAGAGATTTCGCCCGGCCCGGGCGTTCCCCGGTCCATGCCGGTGCGGCCGCCGTCGCGACCTCGCACCCCCTCGCCTCCCTGGTGGCCGTCGAGACCCTTCGGGCCGGGGGCAATGCCGTCGACGCCGCCATCGCGGCGGTGGCGGTGCAATGCGTCGTCGATCCGCTGATGACCGGCATCGGCGGCGACTGCTTCGCCCTGTACGCCCCGAAGGGCGCCTCCGTCCCCATCGCCCTCAACGGCTCGGGCCGCAGCCCGGCGGCGGCGCACGATGCGTGGTACCTCGAGCAAGGCGTCACCATCGAGCCCACCTCCCCCCATGCGGTGACGGTGCCGGGCGCCGTCGCCGCCTGGAGCCGCCTGCTCGCCGATCACGGCACGCGCGACCTCGCCGCGCTGCTGCGGCCGGCCATCGCCTACGCGGAGGACGGCTATCCGGTGCAGCCCCGCGTCGCCTTCGACTGGGCCCGCAACGCCGCGCGGGTCGCCGCCGATCCGGTCTCGGCCGCGCTCTTCCTGCCCGGCGGCGCGGCGCCGGAGGCGGGCGCGCGCATGCGCAACCCGCGCCTCGCCGCCACCCTGCGGCGCATCGCCGGGGACGGCGCGCGCGGTTTCTACGAAGGCCCCGTGGCCCGCGACATGGTCGACCGCCTGCAGGCGCTGGGCGGCCTCCACACCCTGGAGGATTTCGCCGCCGCCGCGCCCGAGATCGTCACCCCGATCACCACGCGCTATCGCGGCTACGACGTGTACGAATGCCCGCCGAGCGGCCAGGGCCTCGCCGTGCTGATGATGCTCAACATGCTCGGCGCCGACGACGTCGGCGCCCTGTCCGAGCTCGACCGGGTCCACCTCTTCGCCGAGGCGTGCAAGCAGGCCTACCATCACCGCGATGCCCTGTTCGCCGATCCGGTGCTCGCCGCCGTGCCGGTGGATCACCTGCTCTCGCAGGCGTGGCACGCGCGGGCGCGGGGCGCCATCAGCATGGGCCGGGCGCAAAGTCCCGTGATCTGGCCCGAGATCGCCCACACCGACACGATCTACCTCTGCGTGGTCGACCGCGACGGCAACGCCATCTCCCTCATCAACTCGATCTTCCAGCCCTTCGGCACCGGCATCACCGCGCCGGAGAGCGGCGTGCTCCTGCACAATCGCGGCCTGTCCTTCCGGGTCGAGCCCGGCCACCCCAACACCATCGGGCCGAAGAAGCGCCCGATGCACACCATCATCCCGGGCATGCTCATGCGCGACGGCCGCGCGGTGGCGCCGTTCGGCGTCATGGGCGGGCATTACCAGGCCATGGGCCACGTCGAGCTGCTCACCGGCCTCCTCGACCGCGGCCTCGACGTACAGGAGGCCTTGGACGCGCCCCGCAGCTTCGCCTACGGCGGCGGCCTCGAACTCGAGCCCGGCTTCGGCCCCGGCCTCGCGGCGGGCCTCGCCGCCCGCGGCCACACCCCGCTCGCCGCGGCCCAGCCCATCGGCGGCGGCCAGATCATCTGGATCGACCATGCCGCCGGCACCCTCACGGCGGGCTCCGACCCCCGCAAGGACGGCTGCGCGCTGGGGTATTGAACGGGGCAGCGCCGCGAAGATCGCCGCCGGGTCGATCGACGCCGTCCGGTCTCCCGCGGGGAAATCACGCGGGACCAGCGGCCGGGCGCCGGACCCGTGAGATCGCCCGCGCCCTTGAAACGGTGCCGCGCGGTCATCGCGACAACCACAACCCGGCGCACTTCAACGTCGCTCCGTGGACTGGCCACCCATCCTCGTCGGTCACCAGCACGGCGATCGTCCGGCGGTCGCCGTCGCGCGGAATTTCGTCGTGCGCGATCGACGGAAAGCGGTTATGGGCGGCCAGACGGTTTGCGGCGAATGTCCTCACAGACCGTACCGGTATCGTCGTCTTGGATATCCAAGTCTACGCGAATTTCCAATGAATTATGCAACATGACACGATTCGCCCACGACATCCAAGCATGAGAACTGGGAAGCGCTGGTATTGAAAGTGTCGAGTTTCACCGTTCGAAGCATCGTCGTACGGATCGCATGATCTGGCGGCGGTCCCGGCGTCTCACGCGTCCTGACGCGCGCCAACCCGTTCGAGGTGCAGGTAGTTGGGATTGAACAATGCCAACCGCTCCAGTCCCGGCCGATTGAGGATGGTCAACCGGCGCCCTTTCAGCGTCAGGAGTCCGCGCTGTCGCAACGTCTGCAAGGTCCGGTTGACGTGCACGGGTGTCAGGCCGGTGACCTCGGCGAGGTCCGATTGAGTCAGGGGCATGTCGTAGCTGGCGTCCTGCGTCTGCCCGATGCCGCGCAGGCGATGGAACAATTCGCAGAATAGATGGGCCAGCCGCTCCAGGGCGTCGCGTCCGCCGAGGTTGAGGATCCATTCCCGCTGGGTCCCCGCATTCACCAGCGATTCCCACCACAAGGCCCGCGTCACCTGCGGGCGTGCGGACATCATGGCCTCGAACGCCGCCGGCGCGATCTCGATCAGCGTCACGGCGGTGAGCGTGCCGATCGAGTGGTCCATCTCGGACAGCACGAAGACGTTGTGGTCACACCGGTCGCCGGGCAGAAAGAAAGCCACGATCTGGCGGCAGCCATCCGGAAGCTGCTTCTAGCGGCAGGCCCAACCCGAAAGGACCAAGCGCACGACCCGTGGGTCTTCACCCTCGCGGATGATGTCCGACCGGGGCTCGTAGTGAAGCATTCGCCCGTCGGTCAGAGCAAGAAGCGCACGGCGCTCTTCGTCGTCCAAGTGCTCGAACTGTTCCAGCTTGACGATAAGCGGATGGGTCATCGTCCGGTCCTTCGTTCCCGGGTGAGATCCGGGTGCCAAACCGAACACGATGTCGCATCTAACCTATGTGAGATCGGCTCACACCAACTTACGTTAGAAGTCCCGCCCTTTCGGATACGATCCATACGGTTTGGCCGCCGTGATCCCGCCCGCGCCTCGACCCCAGGTCCGCTTCCGCGCGTCCACCTGCACACACCGCGCGGCTTCGCGCCGGATGCAGTCGACCTGTTCCATCGCGACCAAGCCTACCTGTAGGCTTCCGCTGCGTTTCCCGGCAGGACCGCGCCATTCGCACGCGAGGGGATCGGTTCATTGCTCTGCGGTTTCGTCCTCGCCGATGCGGTCGGCGCTTCGCTCGTGGAAGTCCCGTCCACCGCGCGATCGCGGAACCGATGCGTATCGCCCCTGGCTGGCCTGAACGCACGGACTTCGCCAAGCCGCCGGACTTCACCAAGCCACACGGACAGGTCGGCGTTCGGGTGACAGCACCGAAGCGATTCGTACGGCGCGCGGACTGGCACAGCCGTCACGCGCTCGCATCGCATGGCCGCGATTGCCGTGATGCCCACTGAGTTCGCGGTTTTCCCCGCGATCGAGCGCGCGGCGACCCAACCTTCCGCGCGATCGATCCGATGGATGTCTATCGGATCACCGTGTTCGCCGAGGTGATCTCGTGTCGATCCCCCAGGACGTTACGACCCGAAGCGACCACCTGAATGACATCCTGTTCGATGGATTCACGCCGTGCGCGAAGCTCCAGATCCCTCAGATGTGAGATGAGGGCTTCTCGCACGGGACCGATCCTGGGCGATGGCCGCCCCGACTCTGCACGTCACGTCTTCCGCCAGTGCTCCAATACATCGTCGGTGCGGAAGACATGCCCGGCATCGCGATACCCGTATTCCAGACGGACGACCTCGTCGGCTGTGATCGGGGGAACATCAAGAACCGACGAGGTCGACTGGATGATCTCCAGCCCCATGAGGCTATGGAAAGCCATGATGGTCCGAAATCACCTGGGTTAGACTCCGCGCGCCAATTCACGGCTGTGGTATGCGCAACGAATGTGTTCGTGATCCGAAGTGCGGTCGAGTGGGTGAAAGTTTCCGATCGATTGCGAATACCAGAAAGATGATGGATTTCGCATTGTATAGCCCTGCGCCCCGCGAAGTACGGGTGTCGATCACGTTCGGAAACGTTTGGTCGGGGCATCACCCGTTAACCCTGCTTTCGTCTCTCCCCGGTACAAGGAGTCGGCCGCTAAAATCCGCTTTCAGCATCAACGAGTTATGTCAGTGACCATTCTTACGTCGATACGGGGCAAATTGATTGCCTGCTTCTCCGTCATGCTTGCGCTGATCTGCGCCCTGGCGGGCTTGGCCTACTTTCAGATCGAGACCATCAACCGGGCGGCGACGGAGATGCGGGCGACGCGGCTTCCGGCAACACAGGCGCTCGGCGGAATCCAGGCCGCGACCCTGCGGATCCGCGTCAACGGCAATCGCGTGCTCTCGGCGCGCACGGCGCAGCAGAAGACCGAGGCCCTGAGCGCGATCCAGCAGCGCCTGGCCGAACTCGACGGCGTCCGGTCGCGCTATGCCGGCCTGATCCAAACCCCGGCGACGCGCGACCTGTACGCGAGCTTCGAGCGCCAATGGGCGGCCTATCTCGCGCAGCAGACCGAAGGGTTCCGCCTCGCAGAGCGCGGCGACGTCGAAGCCGCGCAGGAGCAGTACAATTCCACCCTGTCCGACGCGATCCGGGCCATCGTCGCCACCCTGAACAAGCTCGTCGAGTCCGAGATGTCGGCGGCGGCCGCGAGCGGCGTCGAGGCCCAGACCGCCTACGAGACCGCGCGGACGCAGATGCTCGGCTTCCTCGTCGGCGCGGCGATCCTCGCCCTTGGCGCCGTGGTGATGCTGGTCCTGTCGATCAGCCGCCCCCTCGGCCGCATGACGGCCGCGATGGGTCGGCTCGCCGGTGGCGACGCCGCGACGGAGATCCCGGCCGTCGGGCGGCGCGACGAGATCGGCGCCATGGCGGGCGCCGTGCAGGTCTTCAAGGACAACATGCTCCGCGCCCGCGCCCTGGAAGCCGAGACCGCGCAGGCACGCCTCGATGCCGAGGCGCAGCGCAAGGCCGGCATGCGCCAGATGGCCGACGCCTTCGAGCACGCCGTCGGGGGCATCGTCGGGATGGTCTCGTCCTCGGCGACCGAGCTTCAGGCGACGGCCCAGACCATGACCGTCACGGCGTCGGAGACGGCGAACCAATCGACGACGGTCGCGGCCGCGGCCGGCGAGGCCGCCGCCAACGTCCAGACCGTGGCGGCCGCCGCCGAGGAGCTCGGCTCCTCCGTGCAGGAGATCGGGCGCCAGGTCTCCGGCTCCTCCGGCCTCGCCCAGATGGCGGTGGGCGAAGCGGACCAGACCATGCAGCTCGTCCAGGCCCTGAGCCAGGCCTCGGCCCGGATCGGCGACATGGTCGGGTTGATCGCCAACATCGCGAGCCAGACCAACCTGCTCGCCCTCAACGCCACCATCGAGGCGGCCCGCGCCGGCGAGGCCGGGCGGGGCTTCGCCGTCGTCGCCACGGAGGTGAAGGAGCTCGCCTCCCAGACCGCGCGGGCCACGGAGGAGATCGGCAGCCAGATCACCCAGATCCAGGGGGTGACGGGCCAGGCGGTGGCGGCCATCGGCTCCATCACCACGCGCATCCGCGAGATCAACGAGGTCGCCGCCTCCATCGCGGCCGCCGTCGAGGAACAGGGCGCCGCGACGCAGGAGATCGTGCGCAACGTCGCCCAGGCCTCCACGGGCACGAGCGAGGTCACGCACAACATCGCCGGCGTGGCGCGCGCCTCCGAGGAGACCGGGGCGGCGGCGAGCCAGGTGCTGTCGGCGGCCTCCGAACTCTCGCGGCAGTCCGAGCACCTCGACGCCGAGGTGGCTCGCTTCCTCGGCACCGTACGGGCCGCCTGACCCGGGCGCGACCGCGGGACGGGCGGTCCCCGGATCGATCTGTGACATCCGGGCGACAGGGGGCCCTCGACGCGTGGGCGGACCGGACGAAACACGGCGGTCGGCCCGTCAACTCTACCGAGGGCTCGTTCGGCCGCGGCGCATTCCGTGCCGCGGACGGCCCCGAAGAGGCGACGAATGATCGGCAGAATCCGCAAGGCCGCCCGCCGGCTCGGAACGGCCCATCTGCGACGGACGGCACGGTCCGGCAGCGCGGCGCTCGTCGCGGGCGTCCTCGGTCTCGGTTCCGGCGCCGCCGAGGCCGCATCCGCGGCGCAGCCCGGCCAGACCGTCGGCCTTCCCGTCGGGGCGCAGTTGCCCGTCGGCCTCTACTTCGTGAACACCTCGAGCTTCGGCGTGCGGGATACGCGCCCCGTCGGTTCCGAATCCAACATCAACCTGCCGACTTTCCTATGGGCGACGCCCTGGAGCCTGTTCGGCGCCCGGCTGAACCTCGCGGTGATCCAGCCCGTGGTGGCGGCGAGCGCGCGCGGCGCGCCCTACCAGAGCGGCATCGGCGTGCCGCTGATGGCCGCCCAGCTCGCCTGGAAGCTCTCCGACAATTTCGGCGTCAGCTACCTGTTCGGCGGCTACCACCCCGTCGAGACCCGGTTCGTGATCCAGAACGCCTCGCTGAGCCACCGCTTCGCCGCGACCTATTCGGGCGACGGCTGGAATCTCACGGCGAACCTGCTCTACGGCATCTATCTCGACCCGATCTCGCCCCAGGGCGGGGTCTATCCCGACTATCTCAACCTCGATCTCACGGCGACGAAGAAGTTCGGCAAGTGGGAGATCGGCCCCGTGGCCTTCGGCTCGTCCGATCTGCCGACGCGCTTTCCCGGCTATCGGCGTCAGGGCCAGATCGCGGTGGGCGGGCTCGTCGGGTACAATTTCGGGCCCGTGAACCTGCAGGCCTACGTCACGCAGGACGTGGTCGAACGCAATTACGGCGGGCGGGAGACCCGCGGCTGGCTGCGCGTCATCGTGCCGATCTACAAGGAAGCCACGAACTCGGCCGCCCCCTCCCCCTCGGTCACCGGCCCGGCCAGCCTCGCCCGGCGCTGATCCTCGGCTTTCCGTCCAGCGGGAGGCATCGGGCCCCGCAACGGGGCATCGAGCCCCGCCACGGGGCATCGGGCACCGCCACGGGGCATCGTGCCCCGCAACGGGGCTTCGGGCCGATCGAGGCCCTCGACTTTTCGGGATCGATCGGGCGAAACCGTCTCTGCACGCCTCAAGAGGGGGGCGCGGGGATCGAAGGGCGAGCGGCCGGGGGCCGCGCCGCGCGCAGTCCCGCGTGGAGAAGACACCGATGATCATCTGGTCCGGCTGGGGCGTCCTCAGCGCCCTCATCGCCGCTATCGCCTTCGCGGGCGGCGTGCTTCTCGATCTCCAGTTGCCCAGGGTCGGCATCCCCGCGCCCACCGGCCTCGTGCTGGCGTGGCTGGTCGGAGCGAGCGCGAACTGGGTCCTGGGCAAGCGCCTCAACGGTCGGCCCGGCCGGGAGATGATCGACGCACGCACGGGGCAGCGCGTCCTGCTGGTCCGAAAGCACACCCTGTTCTGGATACCGATGCAGTACTACTCGATCCCGATGCTGGTACTCGGCGCCCTGGTGGTGGTCGGCCTCGTCATCCGGACGCCACCGGCCTGATGCGCCCGGCGGTCACGGCCGCCCGGCGCAATCCGCGCGGCCGCCGTTCGAGCAGGAAGACGCGGTCCGCATCGTCCGGCGGAGCGAAACGCGCCGGCCGCGCGGCATCGGCGACGGAGGGACAGGCGGCATCGGGGCGGAAGCCGCCCGGCGCCCTCTTCACCTTTCGGCACCCGACGACGTACCGCGCATGGCCGCCATCGGCGAAGTTCTCCGCCCGGGCGCCAGCAGGAGCGGAACGAGAATCGCAAGACGCAGGCGATCGGGTCTCACAGGGTGAACACCGCGACCCAGACCCGGCGCCGCCCCGGGCCCGCGGGGGCGACGACGACTTTCCGGCTGCGCCGGCCCGGGATCAGGGTCTCGCCACCGGCACTGCCCTTCGGCCAGGCGGCGGGCCACCCCGGGAGGCCCGTCCCCAGGATGAGCAGGCCTCGATCGAGGCCGGGCGCGAGACCGTCGGGCACGAGCCGGGTCGCGAAGGCGTCCGCATCCGCCGCCGGCGCGTCGAAGCCGAGGCGCATCAGCCGGTCGATCCCCGCCTCGATCTCCGGAACCGTGGGCGGGCGGTCGGGGGCGCAGGCCCCCGGACCGAGCGCCAGGAGAATGCCGAACAGCGCGGCTGAAAGACCCCGAAGAATCACGGCCTCCGCCGGTAGACGCCCCGGAAGGTGACGTTGGCGCCGCCGCAGGCGAGGTTGTCGTCGACGACGAGCCAGGGGCCGAGGCGCCGCAGCCACACCTTGCAGGTGTACGCGTCGGCCGTCTGCACCGGTACGTTGCCGCCCTCGCCCATGGCGAAGCGCGCGGCGTCGCCCGCCGGGACGACCTCGCCCTCGATCTCGCCGGTGTGGACGCCGCCGCGCCGCATCCGCTCGGCGTCGCCCATGCCCCAGGTGGCGTCGCCCTTCACCGCGACGGTGCCGGGTTTGACGCCGGCCGCGAGGCGGATCTCGGCCTCCGCCTTCGTCCAGGTGCCGAACCAGCCCTCCGGGGTGAGGGCACCGGCCGGCTCGTCGGCGACGGCCGCGGCGGGCAGCCACCCGGTCCGGTCGGCCCCGTCCCGGGCACCCGGGTAGGTGGCGCAGACATGGGACCCGCGCCGATCCGTCAGGATCACGCCGTCGCCGGCCACCAGATAGGCCCGCTCGCGGCAGGCCGCCCCCGCCTCGGGACAGCCGTCCTGAGCCAGCCCGTCCTTGAGGAACGCGGTCCGGCCCGCGGCGGTGATGCGCCCGAGGGTCGGGGCCGGACCTTCGGAGAGCGCCGGAACCCGCCGGCATTCGTTGGAATCCGCCCGCGCTTCGTCCGCCGGGACCGCGAGGCCGGGCAGCAGCAGGACGAGGCAGACCGGAACCCGCGCTCCAAACCCGGCCATCCGCGTGCGCCGCACCATTCTGGAGGTCATCCCGTCACTCCGCTCGGACGATGGCTCGGGCGCTCGAAAGACGCTGCGCCCGCGTCCGGCCCCTATCACGCCGCGTGCCGAGGCGTCATGCGGCCGGTCTCGACCGAGCGAACCATTGAACCGCTGCGCCGTCAGGGTCGGGTCGCGTCATGGCCTGGGCCCAGCGAGAAACCGTCATCGGACCGGACTGTTCGCCACCGGAATCGGGGCCTCGCCCACCGGAAGGCCTGCGCCCCGCCCGGACCGGAACGACCTCCGGGCTCAAGCCATGCTCACCGGACAATGCTGGTGTTAGAAATGTGATATACCAATTTGCGCTGCACCATGGCATAGAAGCGCTGCAACATCACCCGAGGGGACCCGCCATGCTCACCACCGTCATCATCTCGACCGTCAGCCTCATCGCCCTTCAGGTTCTCCTCGTCGTCAAGGCCGCCGATCGCCTGTCGCCCGAGACCGGCACCCGCAGCACCGCCGATCACGCCGCCGCAGCCACCACCGCCGGCCGTTTCGCCGGGATCGCCTGAAAACTCAGACGACACGAAGCCCTACTCGGCGGCGATCCCCACGGGGGCGCCGATGGCGCCGGATCGCGACAGGGCGAGGCATTCGGCGGTCGAGTAGCCCAGCACATCGCGAAGAATCTCGTCCGTGTGCTCGCCCAGAAGCGGCGAGCGCGTCACCTCCGTCGGACTCGCCGAGAGCTTGATGGGATTGCCGACGGTGAGGTACGGCCCCCGCGTCGGGTGATCGACCTCCACCACGGTGCCGGCCGCGCGCAGGCCCGGATCCTCCGCGATCTCCTTCATGGAGAGGATCGGCCCGCACGGAATGTGCAGGGCGTTGAGGATCTCCATGGCCTCGAACTTGGTCTTGGCCATGGTCCAGGCCTCGATGCGGGTGAAGATCTCGTTCAGGTGCGGCAGGCGGGCCTTGGCCGTCGCGTAATCCGGGTGGGTCTTCCAGTCCGGCTCGCCGATGACGTCGCAGATCTTTTCCCAGACCGGCCCCTGCGTGATGAAGTACAGGTACGCGTTGGGATCGGTCTCCCAGCCCTTGCACTTCAGGATGCGCCCCGGCTGGCCGCCCCCGGAATCGTTGCCGGCCCGCGGCACGGCATCGCCGAACGGGATGCCCTCCCCGAACTGACTGTATTCCCGCAGGGGCCCGCGCTCGAGGCGCTGCTGATCGCGCAGCTTGACCCGGCACAGGTTGAGCACCGAATCCTGCATGGCGCAGTCCACCCGCTGGCCTAGGCCCGAATGGGTGCGCTGGTACAGGGCCGTGACGATGCCCAGCGCCAGATGCAGGCCCGTGCCGGAATCGCCGATCTGCGCCCCCGTCACCATGGGCGTCCCCGTGCGGAACCCCGTGGTCGAAGCCGCGCCGCCGACGCACTGGGCGACGTTCTCATAGACCTTGCACTCCGAGTAAGACCCCGGCCCGAACCCCTTCACCGAGGCGAGGATCATGCGCGGGTTGGCGGCGTGGATCGTCTCCCAGGTTAGGCCCATGCGGGCGAGCGCGCCCGGCGCGAAATTCTCCACCAGCACGTCGCACTCGGCCACCAGCCGCCACAGCACCTCGACGCCCTCGGTCGTCTTGGTGTCGAGGGTGATGGACCGCTTGTTGTGGTTCAGCATGGTGAAGTACAGGCTGTCCACGTCGGGCAGATCCTGAAGCTGATCGCGCGTCGCATCCCCGGCACCGGGCCGCTCCACCTTGATCACGTCCGCGCCGAACCAGGCCAGCAACTGCGTGCAGGTCGGCCCCGACTGGACATGGGTGAAGTCGAGGATTTTTACGTTTTCGAGCGCTTTCATGGTCTCACCGGGTGATTGAGGCGACATGACGCCGGACGCTGATCCATCGACTCGGGTCGCTTGATCGCGGAGGGCCGATCAATCCGAGGGGACGGCCCTCACACAGCCTACGGGTGACTCGCGTCCGCTCTGCTGAAAGGAGAGGGACAGGGTGAGGTGTGCGAACTCTCCGAAAAGGTCCCACACCTACCCCAACCCTCTCCTTCCAAGAGAGGGAGCGCGTCGCGCTTCACGTCGAAACGCGAAGGCTCACGCCGAGCGGATCAGGCCGGCTTCTTGCGGACCGTGCTCTGCGGGTTGAGGCTGCCGATGTTGCCGCTCTCGGTGCCGGCGGCCGGGTCGATGACCGCGTTGATGAGGGTCGGACGGCCGGAATCCATGGCGGCGTTGACGGCCTGGGACAGCTCGTCCGGCGTCGTCGCGTGGACACCGACGCCCCCGAAGGCCTCCATCATCCGGTCGTAGCGCGAATCCGCCACGAAGACCGTGGTGGCCGGATCGCGGCCCGTCGGGTCGATGTCGGTGCCGCGATAGATGCCGTTGTTGTTGAACACCACGATGCAGATCGGCAGGTTGTACCGGCAGATGGTCTCGACCTCCATGCCGGAGAAGCCGAAGGCCGAGTCGCCCTCCACCGCCAGCACCGGGTGGCCGGTCTCGACGGCCGCCGCGATGGCGTAGCCCATGCCGATGCCCATGATGCCCCAGGTGCCGACATCGAGGCGCTTGCGTGGGCGGTGCATGTCGATGATCCCGCGGGCGAGATCGAGGGTGTTGGCGCCCTCGTTGACCAGGATCGCGTCGGGTCGCTGCTGGATGATGGTCTTGAGCGCACCCAAGGCTCCGTGAAAATCCATCGGCGCCGCGTTCTTGCGCAGCTTGCCCGCCATCTTGGCGAGGTTCTCGTCGCGCTTGGCCGCGATGGCATCGGTCCAGGCGGCGGGCGGGGCCGCCCAGCCCTGGCCCATGCCGACGAGGAGGGCGGCGACGCAGGAGGCGATGTCGCCGACCACCGGGGCGACGATCTCGACGTTGGAATCCATTTCCCGGGGCTCGATGTCGATCTGGATGAACTTCTTCGAGCCGGGCGCCCCCCAGGTCTTGCCCTTGCCGTGGGACAGCAGCCAGTTGAGCCGCGCGCCGACGAGAAGGACGACGTCGGCCTCCTTCAGAACGAGGGAGCGCGCCGCGCCCGCCGACTGGGCGTGGGTGTCGGGGAGCAGGCCCTTGGCCATGCTCATGGGCACGTAGGGAATGCCGCTGCGCTCGACGAGGTCGCGGATCGCGTCGTCGGCCTGGGCGTAAGCGGCGCCCTTGCCGAGCACGATGAGGGGGCGCTTGGCTTGTCTGAGCACGTCGAGGGCGCGCTTGATGGCGTCGGGGGCGGGCAGCTGCGCCGGGGCCGCGTCGATGACCTTGACGAGGGACTTGGCGCCGGCCTCCGCGTCCATGGTCTGGCTGAAGAGCTTGGCCGGAAGGTCGAGGTAGACGCCGCCGGGCCGGCCGGACACGGCGGCCCGGATGGCGCGCGCGACCGCGATGCCGATATCGGCGGCGTGCAGCACGCGGAAAGCGGCCTTGCATAGGGGCTTGGCGATGGCGAGCTGGTCCATCTCCTCGTAATCGCCCTGTTGCAGGTCGACGATCTCGCGCTCGGACGAGCCCGAGATCAGGATCATCGGGAAGCAATTGGTGGTGGCGTTGGCCAGCGCCGTCAGGCCGTTGAGGAAGCCGGGGGCCGAGACCGTGAGGCAGATGCCGGGCTTCTGCGTGAGGAAGCCCGCAATGGCGGCGGCGTTGCCCGCGTGCTGCTCGTGGCGGAACGAGATGACCCGCATGCCAGCGGCCTGAGCGAGGCGGCCGAGATCGGTGATCGGGATGCCCGGCACACCGTAGATGGTGTTGATGTCGTTGAGCTTCAGGGCGTCGATGACGAGGTGGAACCCGTCCGTGATCTCGGGCTCGACGGCGGCGTGATCCTCGACGATGCGCTGGGCTAAGGCGGACATGGTTTCCTCCTGGAGTTGTTCTTGGGTTCGTCTTCCGGCGACCGGACGGACGGGTCCGGCCGCGGTCACGCGAGCCCGCACACCGCGCCGGCGACGCGGCGAGGGACGGGATCGGGACACCGATGGCGTCGGCGTCGGGTGTGGAAAGCGTCTGGCGCGACGGATTGCGGCGTTGCTGTTTGCCAGTTCACAAACGTTGGCATACCAAATACCAGTCGTCAAGCAACGCGGGTCGCGAACCTTGCCTGGCGGGCGGGTCGCCGGTAGTCCGAAAGGCTCGGCGGCCGTCCGGGCGTGATCGCCGCGCCGCGGGGCCGGTCGGGCGACCGATTCGGTTCCGGGCGGCGGCAATCGTGATTCGGCTTGGGATCGCGCGCCCCGCCTCCGCTCAAATCCTTGTCTGACAAGGCCAAATTTGGCATGGTCGAGGCAGAGCCGGCCCGGTCGAGGGCATCACTCCCACACCTTCCGGGGCGAAGATGGTCAGTTCCGACATGTTCGAAGTCAAACCCATCGCCGCGACGTCGAGCTTGCGCGCGCTGGCCTACGATGCGCTGAAAGAAGCCATCACCAACATGAACATCTACGATCAGAAGGAGGAGGTGCGGCTCGACGAGCGCAAGCTGTCCCTCAACCTCGGGGTCAGTCGTACCCCCGTTCGCGAGGCGCTGACGGTGCTCGAGCAGGAGGGCTTCGTGCGCTTCGAATCGCGGCGCGGCGTATTCGTGATCAAGAAGACGAAGCGTGAGATCGTTGCGATGATCCAGGCTTGGTCGGCCCTGGAGAGCATGGCTGCGCGCCTCGCCTGCACCCGGGCGACAGACGAGCAGCTCGCCTGCCTGCGCGAGCACTTCCCCGAATTCTACGAGGGTCGCCCGTCGGATCATCTCGACGAATATTCGGACGCGAACATCCGCTTCCACCAGAAGATCATCTCGCTCGGTCAGTGCGACGTGATCCGGGACATCACCAGCAACCTGTTGATGCACGTGCGCGGCATCCGCAACGCGGCCCTGCGCCAGGGCGACCGCGCCGCCAACTCCATCAAGGAGCACGTTGCGATCATCCAGGCCCTGGAGGCCCGCGACGCCGACCTGTCCGAGCGCCTCGTGCGCGAGCATGGCCTCGGGCTCGCCCGTCACGTCGAGATCTACGGCGACTACCTCGACTGAGGGTCGGGATTCCGCGCAGACCTACTGCCAGTATCGGTCGTTCGTCCGCGCGATGGCGCGGCCGAGGCTGAGCAGGAGCAGGTTTGCGGCCTCGACCACCTCCGGCGGGGCATCGAACTTCAGCGCGTGCTTGAGCGAGATGGCGAGATCCGCCGCCTGCGCCAGGGAATCCGCCTGGGTCGGGGCCGTGCCGAGGACGTAGCGCTCGCCGCCGTCGCGCATCTCTGTGATGTCGATGAGGATGCCGTGCGACCGCTCCGGCCGGCCGGCGGAATCGTGGTAGGTCCGGCCTCGGCTGAGCAGCCAGCGGACCGAGCCGTCGGCCTGGAACACCCGGTACTCGGCCAGGACCACGCCGCCGGCGCGCACGGCCCGGAGCATGTGCTCCATGAGCCAGGTCATGTCGCCCGGATGGACGAGGGCGAGGGCGCCGGGGCCGCTGAGCTCGCACCCGGCGAGCTCGGGCTTACCCGTCAGCAACCGCGCCGCGCCCTCGTCGTAGGTGACGACGCCGCGGGCATGGTCCCAACCCCAGGTCCCGACGACGCACGCCGCATCGAGGACGGCACGCAATCCGTCGAGATCGGTCGGTTCGTTGGTTGTCGTCACGTCCATGGAATGGCTTTCGATCGCGGCGGCCCGTCCCGCCGTCGCGACAACATGGAAAACCACGTGTTGCGCGACCGCAATCATGGACGCGACACTGAAATCGCACCAAACGCACGTCGCCGTATCGACAGGAATAGGCTGTCGGACCGTTACCACGTGCAACCATGGCCGGTCGTTAACCCCGGGTGGGGTTCCGATATGTGCCAGGGGCATGGCGCTTACACGGCATGCCGATCGTAGGGACAGTAAGGAAAGAACGCAGGACGCCGGGCGGCGCTGCCATCCCGGCGCCCGGGATCGATGGGCGATCGGGCGTCCCGTTCCCTGAAACCGTCCACCCCGGAGTGTTCAGGCGACGCGGGCCTCTTCGATTTCGTCGAGGCGCAGCTGGTAGAGGTCGCCCCACAGGATCCCGGCCTTCTCGTACCAGGCCGGATCGAAGAACAGCTTGGCGCAGAACTCGCTGTCCCAGATGCTGACGACGATAACCCGTGCATCGACAACCTTCACGTGCCGGCTGACGAGCCCGCGCGTGATGCCCACGGACGGGCACATGTCCATGCTCGTCATCCCGTACTGGTTCTCGCCGCTGAAGATCACGGGACATTCGAGGATCGCGAGATACCGCATGGTGTTCCCCTTGGAGCGGGCCGACGTGCCCGCATGGTGCCCTGGCCCCATTCGGGGCGGTGCCGTCTCGATCGCGGGCCGGCCTCACCGTTCCGTGATCCGCCCGATCGTTTTGTATTCATTCCGATGTCGGGTCAACACGGATCGCACGAAACCGGTTGTCTTACGCTGGCGACTGTCATTGGTGCAGCGCAAGACTTCTTCGGCCCTGCGGCAAGGCCATGAAATATTTCGGAAGTGCTTGGCGGTCCGCACGAAACCGGCCGTCGCGGCAGGACGGCTTTCCTGGCCGACACGATCTGCCCCGGGAGAAGCGGTTCGCCTATGGGGCGGCGCATCCTTCCGTCCGGTCGGGCGGGACCGCGAGGCAATCCCAGATGGTCTCGATGGCGCGCAGCGCGAAACCGTCCATCACCGCGACCTGATCGGTGCGGTGCGCGCAGAACGCCGCGAGACGCTCCTGCGGGCCGGCGCCCACCGCCACCGTGGCGAAATCGGTCTTCGCCAGGGTCCACACCAGGGCGTCGAACACATCGATACCGTGGGTCGTCACCGCCCGGAACAGGTTCCGTTCCGTCAGGAGTCCGATGATGGCGCCCTCGGCCGCGCGCCGCCCGTCGATCACCACGAGGGCCTCGGTGCCGGGGCGCGCCAGGAGGCGCATGGCATCGCGCACGGTCCGGTCCATGCAAATGTACTGGAGGGCCGCGCCGCGACCGTTCGAATCGCTGATATCCACGGCCGCGAATCCTCCGCCGGGCTGCTTCGACCCCACTGGTATGCACAATACCTGTGCCGATGGCCACATATTTTCGCAGCAGGGGATGAAACCAGCACCATCGTTCCGGTTTCGACAGCCAAAGGCGCGGGCCGGAATGCGCGCGTCCGCCGGATCCCAAACGGCATGCGCTCGGCGCATCTCGAATACCGTTTTTTACTGCGGCCTGCGAGCGGCACATAGATGTAGCGATGTAATTCGCAGTGGTCGCAAGACATGGTGCGGCGCAAAATCGAATTTTGTCGCGCCTACTCTTGACGGCGCCGACCGGTCGCGCAACCCTGGTATTCCAAATACCAGACGGCGTCGGGACAGGCGTCCGGACTGCGCGGCCAAGATCCAGGGTCGTCCCAGGGTCCTCGGCGCAGCCCCAAATCACCAGAACATCAATCGGGAGGATCGTCATGACCAGGGTAGAACCAAGTAAGGTCGAACGCGTCGGCGATGGATATCGCTGGGGCCAGCTCGTGATCGGCGTCATCTGCATGGTGATGATCGCCAACCTCCAGTACGGCTGGACGTTCTTCGTCCCCGACATCCAGAAGAAGTT
>NZ_LMMI01000027.1:0-29763 GCF_001422775.1 Methylobacterium sp. Leaf87
CCCGAGCCCCCCGACCCGGTTCGCCGGGGGGCCTCCCGCGTGGGAGGCGAGTGCCCGGACTGAACCACGAAATAGGAATATTGTCAAGAAATTTCGGTGCTCGAGTGGCTCCGGGCCGAACATAGCCCTCTCCCGCGGAGGCTGCCGGATTCACACCTCTCGCGGGCGGCACGGGTCCCCACACCTTCCAGGAGAGGGACAGGGTGAGGTGTACGACCTTTCCGGAGAGACCTCTCACCTCACCCCAGCCCTCTCCCTTCAGGAGAGGGGGCCTGTTGCGCTTCACGCCGACGCACAGGATTCCTCGGCGAGCGGCCGAAATCGCCGGCTTCACCGTCGTGTGAATCCCGTAGCCCGCAGAGGGGGGAGGGTTTGTCAGGCCCCGACCAACATCGTTCCGTCGTGGCCGGCGATGCTGACGTCCCGAAGCTCTCCGGCCGGGGTGTCCGGCTCTAGCCGCACTTGGGTAAACCCCTCCGTCCGCCCCATGCCGCCGCGCTCGCTCAGCACCCGGTGGGTGCGCCCGACCTGCGCCGCGAGATGCGCCGCCAGGGCCGTTTCCCCGGCCGCGCGCAACCGCGCGGCGCGCGCGCGGACGACATCCCCCGGCACCGGCGGCATCCGCGCCGCCGGGGTCCCGGGGCGCGGCGAGTACGGGAAGACGTGAAGATGGGTCAGGCCGCATTCAGCCACGAGGTCGAGGGAGCGGACGAACTGCGCCTCCGTCTCGGTCGGGAACCCCGCGATGAGGTCGGCCCCGAACACCACCTCCGGCCGCAGGCGGCGTACCTCGGCGCAGAAGCGGATCGCGTCGGCGCGGGTGTGGCGGCGCTTCATCCGCTTGAGGACGAGGTCGTCGCCGGCCTGGAGCGAGAGGTGGAGATGCGGCATCAGCCGCGCCGCACCGGCGATGGCATCCATGAGGGCGTCGTCGGCCTCGATGGAATCGATGGAGGACAGGCGCAGGCGGGCGAGGTCGGGCACGCCGGACAGGATCGCCTGCGTCAGGCGTCCGAGGCTCGATGTGTCCGAAAGATCGCGGCCGTAGGCCGTGAGATCGACGCCCGTGAGCACCACTTCCCGCCCGCCATGGTCGACGATGCGGCGGACCTGATCGACCACGTCCGCCTGCGCGACGGAGCGCGAGTTGCCGCGCCCGAACGGGATGACGCAGAACGTGCAGCGGTGGTCGCAGCCGTTCTGCACGGGCACGAAGGCGCGGGTCTGCCCCGCGATGGCGGCGATCCGGGTGGGCGCGACCGTGCGCACGGCCATGATGTCGTCCACCGCATTGCGGTCGGGGGGGACGCGGGAAGGCGCCCAGGTCTCCATCCGGCCCTTCGCGTCGTTGCCGACGAGGCGGGCGACCTCCGGCATGGCGGCGTAGAGGGCGGTCTCCACCTGCGCGCCGCAGCCGGTGACGACGATGCGGGCCGCCGGCCGGTCGCGGGCGATCCGGCGGATGGCCTTGCGCGCCTGGCGCCCGGCCTCCTGCGTCACCGCGCAGGTGTTGACGATGACGAGGTCGTCCGCCGCATGGGGGCCGGCATGGCCGCGCATCACCTCCGCCTCGACGGTGTTGAGCCGGCAGCCGAAGGTGAGGGTCTCGACCGCCATTCTAGGCGGCCCCGGCGAACAGGGCGGGATCGAAGGTGCCGTCCCATTCCAGCGCCACGGGGCCGGTCATGAGCACGTGGTCGTCGGCGCGCCACTCGATGACGAGGTCGCCGCCGGGCAGGTGCACGGTGGCGCCCCGGCCGATCATGCGCAGGCGCGCGGCCGCCACCACGGTGGCGCAGGCGGCGGTGCCGCAGGCCAGGGTCAGGCCGGCGCCGCGCTCCCACACCCGCAGGACGATGGTGTCGGGGCCGGTCACCCGGGCGAGCGAGATGTTGGCGCGGTCGGGAAAGACGGGATGGTTCTCCAGCATCGGGCCGATGCGGGCGAGGTCGTAGGTCGCGGGGTCGCGGTCCACGAAGAAGATCGCGTGCGGGTTGCCCATGTTGACCACCGCCGGCGAGTGCAGCACCGGCGCGTCGATGGGGCCGACCTGGAGTTCGATGCGCCGCGTGTCCTGGAACGGTTCGGCGAGCGGGATCTCGTCCCACTTCAGCTTGGGCCGGCCCATGTCGACGGTGAAGGCGCGCTCGGCCATGCGCTTGACGCTCACGAGGCCGCCCCGCGTCTCCAGGGTGAGGCGCCCGCTCTCGGCCGGCCGCGCCATGGCGGGGTCGTCGAGCATGGCGTAGGCGACGCAGCGGGTGCCGTTGCCGCAGGCGCCCGCTTCCGATCCGTCGGTGTTGTAGATGCGCAGGGCCGCGTCGGTGCCGGGGGTGCGCGCGTCGTGGATCACCATGAGCTGGTCGAAGGCGGAGGCCGGGTGCCTCGCGATGGCCCGGACGTCGCCGGCCGCGACCGTGAGGTCCGACCCGCGCAGGTCCAGCACCACGATGGCGTTGCCGGCGCCGTTCATCTTCAGGAACCGTCGATGGGCGAGTGCGCTCATGTCTCTTCGGATGATTGTCTCGGTGGAAGGGCCCGGGCCCCGCATATAGGCGAAAGCCCGGGGCCGCGCACGCGGGGCCGCCGGGGGGCTGCGTTGCAGAAGCGCCGCGCCCGGTCACGTTCGTGCGCGCGGACACGCGATGCGCCTCGCGGGGGGCGGGCTTCGTCACTACGTTGGCGACCACTGCCCCCGGCTTCCCCGGGAGGCCGCCGATCCTCCGGAGCGCCGCCGTGATTCGCTTTCGCCTGACGCTCCTTGCCGGATGCCTCGCGGCCGGCCTCGCCCACGCTCAGGAAGCGGTGCCGCCGGCCGTCGCCACCCCCCTGCCCACCACCACGACGCCCGGCCCGGCCGGCCCGGGCACGCCCGACGTGCCTGTCCCCGCCCAGGCGGGCGCCGCCCCGGCCGCGCCCCCCACGGCCGCGCCGCGAAAGACCCTGGTGGAGACGCCCGGCGACGCCAACGACGTCGATGCGGTGTCCCTGCCGCCCAAACCCGCCGCGATCCTGTCGGGACGCGCCAAATGGGAGGAGGCGGTGCCGAGCCTGAAGGCCGCGTTCCAGCGCATCGAGGCGGATCTCGCCAAGGCCGGCATCACGCCCACGGGCCGGCCCATCGCGGTCTTCGCCAAGACGGACGACGACGGATTCCAGTACGAGGCGATGATCCCCATCGCGGCGATGCCAGACCCGAAGCCCGCCGAGGCCGACGGCCTGCGGTTCGGAACCACCCCGAGCGGCAAGGCCCTGCGCTTCCCGCACCGGGGTTCCTACGACGAGATCGACGGCACCTACGAGACCCTCACCGCCTACCTCGACGCCAAGGACGTGGTGGTGCAGGACCGCTTCATCGAGGAATACGTCACCGACCTCAACGACAAGGCCGACGAGAAGCTCGACGTGAACATCTACGCGCTGCCGAAGCCGTAGGATTTCGCCGGGGCCGGCGCCCCGCGCGGCGCCTCGGTCGCGCGGCCGCCGTCCAGGTGGATCACCCGATCGGCTGCGTCGAAGTAGCGGTCGTCGTGGCTGATCACCACCAGGGTGCGGCCCTGGCGCTTCAGGGCGGGCAGCAATTCGGCGTAGAACAGACGCCGGAAGGTCGGGTCCTGCTCGGCCGCCCACTCGTCGAGGACGAGGACCGGGCGTCCTTCGAGGGCGGCCTGGATCAGGGCGAGGCGCTTGCGCTGCCCCGCCGACAGGTCCGTGGTCGAGAAGGCGCCGTCGCGGATCGCGACCTTGCGGGCCAGATCGAGGGTCTCGAGAAGTGCTTGGCCCGCCTCCGGGCCGATGGCGGCGGGCATCACCAGATCGTCGAACAGGGTGTAGTCGAAGAACACCGCCGAGAAGTGCTGGCGGTAGGCGTCGCGGGTCTCCGCCGTCACCGGCACCCCATCGAGGCGGAGCGTGCCGGTCTGCGGCGGGTAGAGGCCGAGGATCAGCTTGATCAGGGTGGTCTTGCCCGAGCCGTTCTCGCCGACGATGAACAGGATCTCGCCCCGCCGGATGGTCAGGTCGAGGGGTCCGAGGGTGAAGGCCGGCCCGTCGTCCACAGATGGGAAGGTGTGGCTGACGCCCCGCAATTCGATGGTGTCGATGGCGTCCGCTACGGGCGGGACGGCCGGCGTGAGGAGATCGGGCTCGGCGGCGTCGCTGTCCGCCGAGAACGCGGCGATGCGTCCATAGGCGACCTCGGCGCGGCCGATCTCGGGCAGGCAGGCGAGGATATAGCTCACCGGCGTCTCCACGTAGAGCAGCACCAGCACGAAGCCCGACAGGACGGAACTGTCGATCCCGATGGCGGCCTTGTAGGCGATGATGGCCGCGATGGTGGCGAACAGGGCGAGCTTCTTCGTGAGGAAGGAGAACTCGAACAGCGTCTGCGTTGCCCAGGCGTTGCGCCGCAGATCCTCGATGCAGCCGGCCAGGGCCACGTTGCGCACGCGCAGGCGGCGCACCTTGTTGAGGCGCAACTCCCGGCACCCCTCCGTGAGGGTCTGATAGTGCTTCTGCTGGGTCTCCACGAGGGTCCGGCGCGTTCGGAAATGAACCATCGCCCGGCGGCGCAGGACGGCCTCGCCGTAGCTGCCGAGGCCGAAGCCGACGAGGGTGATCGCGAACAGGGTCGGTGAGAGATAGAGCAGGTAGGCGAGGCAGCCGGTCAGCACGCCGATCTGGATGATCAGGCCCGACAGGAGCCCGATGACCCGCGAGAGGGTGCCGGCGTCCTCGTTCAGGGAGGCGAGGAGGCGGTGGCGGCCGAGCCGTTCGATGCGGGAGAGCGGCGCGGTCAGGATCAGGTCCGCGAGATCCCGGTTCAAGGTCGCGTTGATGCGCCCGCCCGCCAGGCTGCTGCCGAGCCCGGAGACGAGGGACCCGCCGACGCCGAGGACGACGAGGCCGAGGAAGATCGCCAGAAAATTCTCCGGCAGGCCGCCCTCGGCGTGGATCGCCGTGTTGACCTGGGCCAGGACCGCCGCTGTCGCCAGCCCGCTCGCCGCGCCGATGACCGAGGAGACCGCGACGAGCGGCCAGAGGGGGCGCAGGAGCCGCACCGCATCCTGTCCGAGCCGCCCCAAACGTGCACGCGCCTCCGCCATCGACATCCTCTCGGACCAGCCGAGGCAGAGGTGCCCTGCCCACGCCTTGTTCGGCCTCTCGTCGATGCAGACCGGCGTGTGACCCCGGATCTACGGACCGCGGAAGCATCGGGCCGGGCTCATTGCATCCTGGCGTTGCGGTGACAAGGCGCCTGGGGCGATCGGGGAAGGAATACGTTACAGCAGGCCGAGTCGCGCGGGTGCCGGCCCGGCCGGGCCGCCCTCCAGGGCGAGCAGGAAACGCTTGGTCTCGACACCGCCGGCGAAGCCCGTCAGGGCCCCGCTGGCGCCGATCACCCGGTGGCAGGGCACCACGATGGGCAGCGGGTTGGCGCCGTTGGCCGCACCCACGGCGCGGCTCGCGCTCGGGCGCCCGATCCGGCGGGCGAGTTCGCCGTAGGAAATCGTCTCGCCCGGCGGGATTTCCGTGAGGGCCTGCCAGACCGTCAACTGGAACGGCGTTCCGCGCGGCGCCAGTGCGAGGTCGAACCGGGTCAGCCGACCGTCGAAATAGGCCGTGAGCTGCGCCCTCGCTTCGGCGAAGGCCGCGTCGTTCCGGTGCCAGTCCGCGCCCGGCGTCACGGCGCCCTTGCCGCTCGGAAAGCCGATGCAGGCCAACCCGTCATCGGTTCCCCCGAGGAGAAGCGGGCCGATGGGGCTGGCGAGCATCGTGTAGGCTGTCTGGCGCATGGCAGAGCCTACCATGCGCCGATCGGGACGCATCTCCGCGACCCACGAGACGGACGACGGCCCTACTCCGCCGCCTCGCCGTACGCCTCCACCGGTGGGCACGAGCACACGAGGTTGCGGTCGCCGTAGGCGTTGTCGACCCGGTTGATGGGCGGCCAGTACTTGTCCATCCCGAGGCTGCCGGTGGGAAAGCACGCGGCTTCGCGGGAATAGGGCCGCTCCCACGGGCCGATCAGGTCCCGCACCGTGTGGGGGGCGTGCTTGAGGGGGTTGTCGGCCCGGTCGATCCGGCCCTCCTCGATGGCGCGGATCTCCTCGCGGATCGCCAGCATGGCATCGCAGAAGCGGTCGATCTCGCCCTTGGTCTCGGATTCCGTGGGCTCGATCATCAGGGTGCCGGCCACGGGCCAGCTCATGGTCGGCGGGTGGAAGCCGCAATCGATGAGGCGCTTGGCGACGTCCTCGACGGTGACGCCGGCGCTCTTCTGGAACGGGCGCAAATCGATGATGCACTCGTGCGCCACGCGGCCGTGCGCGCCGGAATAGAGCACCGGGTAGGCGTCGCCGAGCCGGGCGGCGATGTAGTTCGCGTTGAGGATGGCGATGCGGGTGGCCTGCGTCAGGCCGCGCCCGCCCATGAGCAGGCAGTAGCTCCACGAGATCGGCAGGATCGAAGCCGAGCCGTAGGGGGCCGCCGACACCGCCCCCTCCCCGCCGGTCTCGGGATGTCCGGGCAGGAACGGCACGAGGTGCGCCTTGACGCCGATGGGGCCCATGCCGGGGCCGCCGCCGCCATGCGGGATACAGAAGGTCTTGTGCAGGTTGAGGTGGCTGACGTCGGCGCCGATGTCGCCGGGGCGCGCGAGGCCCACCATGGCGTTGAGGTTGGCCCCGTCGAGGTACACCTGGCCCCCGTGGAAATGCACGATGGCGCAGAGTTCGCGCACGCGCGCCTCGAACACCCCGTGGGTCGACGGATAGGTGATCATGCAGGCCGCGAGCTTGTCGGAGTGCAGCTCGGCCTTCTTCCGGAAATCCTCCACGTCGATGTTGCCCTTGGCGTCCGCGCCCACCACCACGACGCTCATGCCGCACATCTGCGCCGAGGCCGGGTTGGTGCCGTGGGCCGAGGACGGGATGAGGCACACGGTGCGGTGTCCGTCCCCCCGCGACAGGTGATAGGCGCGGATGGCGAGCAGCCCCGCATACTCGCCCTGCGCGCCGGAATTCGGCTGCATCGAGATCGCGTCGTAGCCGGTGATGGCGCAGAGTTTTTGCGAGAAGTCGGCCAGGAGTTCGTGATAGCCGGCGACCTGATCCGCCGGCACGAAGGGGTGGATCTCGGAAAACTCCGGCCAGGAGATCGGCAGCATCTCGGCGGTGGCGTTGAGCTTCATGGTGCAGGAGCCGAGCGGGATCATGGCCCGGTCGAGGGCGAGATCCCGGTCGCTGAGGCGGCGCATGTAGCGCGTCATCTCGCTCTCGGCCCGGTTCATGTGGAAGATCGGGTGGGTGAGGTATTGGGAGGTGCGGATCGACCCGTCCGGCAGGCGCGGGTCGGGCCAGGCCTCGTCGTAGGCGAGGTGGTCGCCGCCGAAGGCGCGCCACACGGCCTGGACGATGTCGGGGCGGGTCCGCTCGTCGACGGTGATGCCGATGCGGTCGGTGCCGACCTTGCGCAGGTTGATGCCGTTGGCCACCGCATTCGCCAGGATCAGGCCCTGGAACGCGCCGACCCGCACGGTGACCGTGTCGAAGAACGTCTCGGATTCCATCGCGAAGCCCAGGCTCTCCAGCCCCTGCGCCACCCGCACGGCGTCGCGGTGGACCCGGGCCGCGATGGCCTTCAGGCCGCGGGGGCCGTGGAACACGGCGTACATGCCGGCGATGACCGCGAGCAGCACCTGTGCGGTGCAGATGTTCGAGGTCGCCTTCTCGCGGCGGATGTGCTGCTCGCGGGTCTGGAGGGCGAGGCGATAGGCGCGGTTGCCGCGCGCATCCACCGAGACGCCGACGAGGCGTCCCGGCAGGGTGCGCTTGTGGGCGTCGCGGGTGGCGAGGTAGGCGGCGTGCGGGCCGCCATAGCCCATGGGCACGCCGTAGCGCTGCATCGAGCCCACCGCGATGTCGGCGCCCATCTCGCGGGGGGGCTTCAGGAGCGTGAGCGCCAGGGGGTCTGCGGCCATCACCGCCACGGCGCCGGCCGCGTGCAGGCGCGTGATGATCTCCGAAACGTCCTGGATGGCGCCGCAGACGCCGGGATACTGAAAGATCGCCCCGAACACCGCCGCCGAATCGAGGTCGGTCGCCGGATCGCCGACCATGATGCTCCAGCCCAGCGGCGCGGCGCGGGTCCTGAGCACCGCGATGGTCTGGGGCAGGCACTCGGCATCGACGAAGAACGCAGTCTGCCCGTTGGTGGCGATGCGGGCGGCCATGCCCATGGCCTCGGCCGCCGCCGTGGCCTCGTCGAGGAGCGAGGCGTTGGCGATGTCGAGGCCGGTGAGGTCGCAGACCAGGGTCTGGAAGTTCAGGAGCGCTTCGAGGCGGCCCTGGCTGATCTCCGGCTGGTAGGGCGAGTAGGCCGTGTACCAGGCCGGGTTCTCGAAGATGTTGCGCTGGATCACCGGCGGCATCGTCGTGCCGTGATAGCCCTGCCCGATGAGCGAGACGAGGAGCCGGTTCTTGTCGGCGATGCCGCGCATGTGCTCGAGCACCCGGCGCTCGGTCATCGACACCCCGAAATCGAGGCGCTCGGCCTGGCGGATGCTGGCCGGCAGGGTCTCGTCCACGAGAGCGTGCAGGGTCTCGGCCCCCACCACGGCGAGCATGGCCTCGATCTCGTGCGTCGTCGGGCCGATGTGGCGGCGATTGGCGAAATCGTAGGGGTCGTAGCGGTCGTTGTTCATGGCGGGACCTCGGAGGTTTGAAGGAGTGGCCGCTACTTCGGGAGGGCCGCGTAGGCGGCCTCGTCCATCAGATCGTCGAGGGCGGCGGGGTCGTCGAGGCGGATGCGGTAGAGCCAGCCGGCACCCTGCGGATCGCTGCCGACGCTCGACGGATCGGCGACCGCCGCCTCGTTGACCTCCGTGACCTCGCCCGAGACGGGCGCGTAGACGTCGGACGCCGCCTTGACGGATTCCACCACCGCCGCCGCCTCGCCCTTCACCAGGCGGGCGCCGACCTTCGGCAGTTCGATGAACACAAGGTCGCCGAGCTGCTCGGCCGCATGGGTGGTGATGCCCACCGTGGCGACATCGCCCTCGCGGGCCAGCCATTCGTGCTCGTCGGTGAATCGCAGCATGGGTCACTCCTGGGGACAGGTCGGGAAGTCGGGGCTCGGGACGAGTCTGGGGTTCAGGCGCGGGGGGTCAGGCGCGCTTGAAGCCGGCCGGAACGAAGGGCAGGCCGTTCACCACCATGGGCAGACGCCGGCCGCGCACCTCGGCGAAGACGCGGGTGCCGGGCCGGGTCAGCGCGTCCGGCAGGTAGCCCATGGCGACGGGGGCCTGCAGGCTCGGCCCGAAGCCACCGGAGGTGACGTGCCCGATGGCGTCGCCCGCCACCTCTCCGGCGAACAGGGGAGCGCCGGCCCGCACGGGCGCGGCGCCCTCGGTGCGCAGGCCGACGCGCTTGCGCGACGGACCGTCGGCGAGGGCCGCGAGGATGCGCGCCGCACCGGGAAAGCTCCCCTCCCGCGCGCCGCCCCTCCGGCGCACGGCGGGGATCGCCCAACCGAGGCCGGCCTCGACGGGGTCGGTGCCGGCGTCGATGTCCGCCCCGTGCAGGCACAGACCGGCTTCGAGGCGCAGGGAATCGCGGGCGCCGAGCCCGATGGGCCGGACGGTCCCGTCGGCGAGCAGGGTCTCGGCGAGGGCCTCGGCCCGGTCCTCGGGCACGGAGAGTTCGAACCCGTCCTCGCCGGTGTAGCCCGAGCGGGTGACGAGGGCGGACGTACCGGCGAGATCGACGGCCCGGACATCCATGAACCGCAGGGCCGCGACCTCGGGGGCGAGGCGTGCCAGGGCGGCCTCCGCCCCCGGTCCCTGCAGGGCGAGGAGGGCGCGGGGCAGCACCGCGATCTCGCAGATGCCGGTGAGATGGGCGCGCAGATACGCCTCGTCGGCGACCTTGTTCGCCGCGTTCACGACGAGGAGGAGGCTGTCACCGCACTGGGCGACCATCAGGTCGTCGCGAATGCCGCCGGATTCGTCGAGCAGGAGGCCGTAGCGCTGGCGGCCGGGACGCAGCCCGAGCACGTCGATGGGCAGCAGGGCTTCGAGGGCGCGGGCCACATCCGTGAGACTGCCCGAACGGGGGATGAGCTGGATCTGCCCCATATGCGACACGTCGAACAGCCCGGCGTGGGCGCGCGTGTGCAGGTGTTCCTTGAGGAGGCCGTCCGGGTACTGCACCGGCATGGCATAGCCGGCGAACGGCACCATCCGGGCGCCGTGGCGCAGATGCAGGGCGTGAAGCGGCGTGCGAAGGGCGTCGAACGGCATCGGGATTCCCACGACAGAACGGTTCCGGACCCTCGGTCGAGTGGTCCGGTTGCCCCCATCTGTCGCGGTTACCTGAGAGCTTCTCCCGTGCGCGGACGGCGCGACGCGGGATTTCTCCTTCGGTGGACGCCGTCAGGCGCCTCTCTCCAGATTGTCGAAACGATACGGTGATTGTGCCTGAGAGTTTCCGGGGGTGGTTGCTCCGTCGGCGCCATGATCGAAATGCTTCGCACACGAAGTGCTTCGACCTGGGCTCTCCCGTATCGCCATTGCTGACGAGGGCAAGGTTACATGCCGTGCCGGGCCGCGCAAGCCGGGGCCTGACAAACCCGGAGCTTTCGTCACAGCCTGGAACCGGTCCGAATCCTCGGCGATTCCCGCTTCATGACCATCGCATCCGGACACGACCTCGCCGGCCCCCGCCCCTCGCGACGCCGCTCCACGGACCTCCCGGCCGATCCGGGCCTGGGCGAGAAGGCCTTGGAGATCCACCGGCGCCTGTGCCCAGTCTACGCGTGCCCGATCCCCTACTTCCACAGCCTCGACCCGCTGAGCGAGCTCGTCTCGTCACTCCTGTCGCATCGGACCCGGAACGCCGATTCGGGCCGGGCCTTCAAGGCGCTGCGGGCGCGCTACCCCGACTGGGCCGCGATGCTGGCGGCCCCCGTGTCCGAGATCGAGGCGACCATCGCCGGCGTGACCTGGCCCGAACTCAAGGCTCCGCGCATCCAGGCCATCCTGCGCGCCGTACAGGAGCGGCACGGTGCCCTGTCCCTCGACTTCCTGGCGGAGATGGGTGTCGACGCGGCGCGCGCTTGGCTCGAAGCGATTCCTGGAATCGGCCCGAAGACCAGTGCCGCCGTGCTGTCGTTCAGCGTCCTGCGGATGCCGGCGCTCCCGGTGGACAGCCACCATCACCGCGTCGCCCAGCGCACGGGCCTGATCGGCGCGGCGATCGATGTCGGCCCGTCGCACCCGATCCTGCGGGCGCAGCTGCCGGCCGATTGGAGCGCCCAGGACCTCTACGACAACCACGAGATCCTGATGCTGCACGGTCAGGCGGTCTGCCACCACCGGAGTCCGGCCTGCGGGCGTTGCGTCCTCCTCGATCTCTGCCCCACGGGGCAGGCACGGCAGGGCAAGACGACGGCCGCTTGACCGGCCCCGACGCGGCGTTCAGAAACCGCCCCTTGGCGTCCTCGCACGACGGCGCCCTTCCGACAGGACGGCACGTGAAGGACCCCGCGCGATGACCGCGTTCAAGGAGCTTGTGTTCTCGGGCGTCCAGCCCACGGGGAACCTGCATCTCGGCAACTATCTCGGCGCCATCAAGCGCTTCGTGGAGATGCAGGCGCGCGACGCGCAGTGCCTCTACTGCGTCGTCGACATGCACGCGATCACCCTGTGGCAGGACCCGGCCGCCCTGAAGGGGCAGATCCGCGAGGTCACCGCAGCGTTCCTCGCCGCCGGCATCGACCCGAAGCGGAGCATCGTCTTCAACCAGTCGCAGGTGCCCCAGCACGCCGAGCTCGCGTGGATCTTCAACTGCGTCGCGCGGCTCGGCTGGCTCAACCGCATGACCCAGTTCAAGGACAAGGCCGGCAAGGACCGCGAGAACGCGTCGATCGGGCTCTACGCCTACCCGGTGCTCATGGCCGCCGACATCCTGGCCTACCGCGCCACCCACGTGCCCGTGGGCGAGGACCAGAAGCAGCACCTCGAACTCACCCGCGACATCGCGCAGAAGTTCAACAACGACTTTTCGGAGTCGATCTCGGCCCATGGCCACGATGAGGGCGAAGGCTTCTTTCCCGTCACCGAGCCGCTCATCGGCGGGCCGGCCGCCCGCGTCATGAGCCTGCGCGACGGAACGAAGAAGATGTCGAAGTCGGACGCCTCCGACAATTCGCGCATCAACCTCACGGACGACGCCGATTCCATCGCCGCCAAGGTGCGCAAGGCGAAGACCGACCCGGACGCCCTCCCCTCCGAAGTGGCGGGGCTCGCCGGGCGGCCCGAGGCCGACAACCTCGTGGGCATCTTCGCCGCCCTCAAGGACGTGTCGCGGGAGGATGTGCTGCGCGATTACGGCGGCGCCCAGTTCTCCCAGTTCAAGGGCGCGCTGGTCGAACTCGCGGTGGAGACCCTGGCGCCGCTGGGGTCCGAGATGAAGCGTCTGGTCTCCGATCCGGCCGAGATCGACGCGGTCCTGGCCGACGGGGCCGAGCGCGCCGAGGCCATCGCGGCCCCGACCCTCGACGCGGTGAAGGACATCGTCGGCTTCGTCCGCCGCGGCCCGCGCCTGCGGATGGTCTGACGCCGCCGCTCTGCCGCAGCGTGGCAGGGCGGCGGGTTGGACACGATGCGACGCGCGGCGCTTACTCCGGCTCCGACGGCGGCTTGTTGACGGCGATGCACATCTTCACCGCCTCTTCGAGCTTGATGTCGCGCGGGTTGCCGATGTTCGCCGTCTCCTCCAGGCACTTGATGAAGTAGTTGCGATCGAGATCCGGCGAAAGGCTCGTGAACGCCTTGCCCATGCGGGTGGCGAAATCGATTTTCTCGTCCGTCGTCGCGCGCGGCCAGCGGGCGACCTTGTCGTCCATGGTCAACTTCGCCGCCTGTGCACCGGTGGCCATGCACAGGGTGAAACATAAGAGTATCTTGATAGACGCGCGCATGACGGAACCTGTGTTGCGATCGGTTACAGGCATGATGGTAGCGCGAGGGACGTCCGAGAAAAGAAAAAGGCGGCCCGAAAGGCCGCCTTTTCTCGGTTCGTCAGCTTAGAAAGCTCTCAAGCCAACCCGAAGGCCGGCGACTTACGCCGCGTCGACGACCTGGGCCGGACCGGAATCCTTGCCGCGGGCTTCGACGTCGCGATCAACGAACTCGATGACGGCGAGCGGAGCGTTGTCGCCGTAGCGGAAGCCGGCCTTCATGATGCGGCAGTAGCCGCCCGGACGGGCGTTGTAGCGCGGGCCGATGACGGCGAAGAGCTTGCGGACCATGTCGTGGTCGCGGATCTGCGACATGGCGAGGCGGCGCGCGTGCAGCGAGTCGGTCTTACCGAGCGTTATCAGCTTCTCGATGACCGGACGCAGATCCTTCGCCTTAGGCAAAGTGGTGATGATCTGCTCGTGCTTGATCAGCGCGGCGGACATGTTGGCGAACATCGCCTTGCGGTGCTCGGTGGTGCGGTTGAAGCGACGACCGCGAAATCCATGACGCATGATGGCTGGTCCTTATGTGATGGCCGCCGTGCCACGGTACGGCCAAGCGCCCCATGAGCGGGGCTGTTCATTCCGCATGACCCCGCGGCGGGATTCTTTTGGGAGTTCGCGTCTCCGCGAACCCCCGATGGATTGGCCAAACAACCGGCGCCGAGACGCGCCAGAAAGTCCCGGCCGGGGCGGCTCGCCCTAATAGTGCTCTTCGAAGCGCTTGGCGAGATCTTCGATGTTTTCCGGCGGCCAGCCGGGGATGTCCATGCCGAGGTGGAGGCCCATGGCTGCGAGCACTTCCTTGATCTCGTTGAGCGACTTGCGGCCGAAGTTCGGGGTGCGCAGCATCTCGCCCTCCGACTTCTGGATCAGGTCGCCGATGTAGACGATGTTGTCGTTCTTCAGGCAGTTCGCCGAACGGACCGACAGCTCGAGCTCGTCGACCTTCTTGAGCAGGGCCGGGTTGAAGGGGAGCTGCGGCGCGAGCGGCTGCGCCTCTTCCTTGCGGGGCTCCTCGAAGTTCACGAACACCTGGAGCTGGTCCTGGATGATGCGTGCGGCGTAGGCCAGCGCGTCCTCGGGCGTCACCGCGCCGTTGGTCTCGATGGTCATCGTCAGCTTGTCCTTGTCGAGATCCTGGCCCTCGCGGGTGGTCTCGATGCGGTAGCTGACCTTGGTCACGGGCGAGAACAGGGCGTCCACGGGGATCAGCCCGATGGGTGCGTCCTCGGGACGGTTGCGCTCGGCCGGGACGTAGCCCTTGCCGGTGGCGACGGTGAACTCCATCCGGATCTCGGCGCCGTCGTCGAGGGTGCAGATGACGAGGTCGGGGTTGAGGATCTGGACGTCGCCGACCGTGCCGATGTCGCCGGCGGTGACGAGGCCGGGGCCGGTCTTGCGCAGCGTCAGGCGCTTGGGCGCCTCGGTCTGCGAGCGGATGGCGATGGTCTTGATGTTGAGGACGATGTCGGTGACATCCTCGCGCACGCCGGGGATCGACGAGAACTCATGCAGCACGCCGTCGATCTGCACCGAGGTCACGGCCGCGCCCTGAAGCGAGGACAGCAGCACGCGGCGGAGCGAGTTGCCCAGCGTCGTGCCGAAACCACGCTCGAGCGGCTCGGCCACGACGGTGGCGACCCGCTTGGGGTCGTGACCGGTCGAGACCTGGAGCTTGTTCGGCTTGATGAGCTCTTGCCAGTTCTTCTGAATGACCACGATGCTACCTCTCGCGACGATCGGCGCGGCCCACACGGGCGGTCCACGCTCGGGTTTCGATGCTGCGCCTCAGCGCCGAAACCCCTTGAAAAGGATGGCGCTCGCCGCTTTCGCAGCGAACGGATTCAGTGTGCCGCGACCCAGAGTTCGGGGACGAAGCTGTAAGCGGCCCCGTCCCGGGCGACGTAGCCCAGGGCCGGGAATTCGAGATGGGCGCCGGCGATGAAGGTCCGATCGGTGGCGACCTCGTCGAGGATGCGGCGGCGCACCTGGCGCGCTGCGTCCGCGTCGACGTCGAACACCATCCCGGCGTCCGGACGCTTGAACTGGATCGCCGGCAGGTGGACGATGTCGGCCCACATCAGGAGTGCGTGGTCGCCCGACACGATCCGATAGCCGGAATGACCCGGCGTGTGACCGGGCAACGGGACCATGGTGATCCCGGGCGCGACCTCGCCCCCGGTCACGGTCCGCAGCCGACCCGCGTAAGGGGATGTCGCCTTGGCGGCGTTCTCGAAATAGGGCTTGGCCCCTTCCGGCGCACGGGACAGGGCACCCTCGTCGAGCCAGTGCGCCGACTCGTCGGCGTGCACGACGAGTTCTGCATTGACGAACGTCGCCGAGCCATCGGCGGTGACGAGACCGCCGGCATGGTCGGGGTGCAGGTGGGTGAGCAGCACCGTGCCGACATCCTCGGCCCGGACACCCGCGGCGGCCAGGGCCGCCGGGACACGCCCGAGGGTATCGCCCCCGAATCGACCCATGCCCGTATCGATGAGGATCGGCGCCCGGCCCGGCCCGGTGATGAGAAACGCGTTGAGGGTGATGCGAGGATCGCGCGCGCGAAAGCCGGCCGCCTGAAGCGAGCCGGCCTCATCCGTATCGATTCCCATGACGAGGTCGAGCGACCCGGGAAGGTAGCCGTCATTCAGAACCGTGACCGTGAGATCACCCAAGGTCCACCGCAGCACACCGGGAAGCGGACTTGAACCGTTCGACACGCACGTCTCCGTCACACACCTAAAATGCCGGCCGGGGCGGAGTCCTTTCGGACCGGCCCGGCCGGTTTTCGTCAGTCTTAGACGCGCCGACGCTTGCGGGGGCGGCAGCCGTTGTGCGGGATCGACGTGACGTCGCGGATGGAGGTCACGGTGAAGCCGGCGGCCTGAAGCGCGCGCAGGGCGGATTCACGGCCGGAGCCGGGACCGGAAACCTCGACTTCGAGGGTGCGCATGCCGTGTTCGGCGGCCTTGCGGGCCGCGTCCTCGGCGGCGACCTGGGCCGCGTACGGGGTCGACTTGCGCGAGCCCTTGAAGCCCATGGCGCCAGCGGACGACCACGAGATGGTGTTGCCCTGGGCGTCGGTGATGGTGATCATCGTGTTGTTGAACGACGCGTTCACATGCGCGACGCCCGAGACGATGTTCTTGCGTTCGCGGCGACGAACGCGGGTTGTTTCCTTGGCCATCTTGGTTCTCGTCCTTCAAACGCGCCCGTCATACCAGGCGCTCGGGATTCTCTGGGAGGTGGCGGCGCGGGCGTGGAAGACCGTACCGACACACCGGGCCTCCGTGAGGGGTACCCGGATCGACGTTCGGGAGGCCGAGCGAACCACGGCCTCCCGAAATGCGAATGCTTACTTCTTCTTGCCGGCGATGGGCTTGGACTTGCCCTTGCGGGTGCGGGCGTTGGTGTGCGTGCGCTGGCCGCGGACGGGCAGGTTGCGGCGGTGGCGCAGGCCACGGTAGCAGCCCAGATCCATCAGGCGCTTGATGTTCATCGAGACTTCGCGGCGCAGGTCGCCCTCGACGAGATAATCGCGATCGATGGTCTCGCGGATCGACAGAACCTCGGCGTCGGTGAGCTGGTTCACACGGCGCTCGGCCGGGATGCCGACCTTCTCCGTGATCTCTTCCGCCTTCTTCGAACCGATGCCGTGGATGTACTGAAGCGCGATGACGACGCGCTTGTTGGTCGGGATGTTAACGCCAGCGATACGAGCCAAGGTCTTCTCCATCTGGGCAGCGGACCCAATCGGTCCGGCCCGGGTTATCGTGATACGCGTCCGGTGGAGACCGGCCCCTGCGTACCGTCCAGAACGACAAAGCGGCCCGCGGCAACCTCTGGCGAGGCGGCCCGGACCCAATCCGTGTGAACGAAGACCGGCCCACTAGCGCGGGCCGGTCCCCCTGTCAACTCGATGGTAACAAATCCAGCCGCTCAGGACGCCGTCGTTTCGACTCAGGACGCCGTCGTTTCGACATGGCGCTCCAGGGTCGCCATGAGATCCCCGGTGACCTCGTCGACCGGTTTCATGCCGTCGAGGGTCTCCAGCATACCGAGGCTGGCGTAATAGGCGGAGAGCGGCGCGGTGAGCTCGCGATAGGCTTCGAAGCGCGTCTTGAACACCTCGGGCGTGTCGTCCTTGCGTACGGGTTCGCCGCGGGCGGCGGTCTCGGAGGCGCGCTTGGCGATGCGTCCGATCAAGGCGTCCTCGTCCACGGCGAACTCGACCACGGTGTCGAGGGCGAGGTTCTTCTTCTCGAGCATCCGGTCGAGGGCGGCGGCCTGCGCGACCGTCCGGGGGAAACCGTCGAGGATGAAGCCGTTGCGCGCGTCCGCTTCCTCGATCCGGTCGGCGACGATACCGACGACGACGGCGTCGGGAACGAGCCCGCCGCTTTCCATGATCGCCTTGGCCTCGAGGCCCACGGGCGTACCGGCGGCCACCGCCGCCCGCAGCATATCCCCGGTGGACAGCTGCGGAATGCCGAACCGCTCGACGATGCGCGCCGACTGCGTTCCTTTACCAGCTCCCGGCGGTCCGAGCAGAATGATCCGCATGGCGTCGTTTCCTCAGGTCCGTTCTTCTTGAAGGGCGGCGCCCTCGAAAAGGGAACGCCGTCGCTGATAGGCTCGCCCGATGGGTGCTCAGCGGCGCCGCGTGGCGCCCCGCAGCTTGGCCTTCTTGACGAGGCCTTCGTACTGGTGGGCCATCAGGTGACCGTGGATCTGCGCCACCGTATCCATCGTCACCGAGACGACGATGAGGAGCGACGTGCCGCCGAACCCGATGCTGGCCGAAGAGTACGACGCCAGGATTTCGGGCACCAGACAGACGAAGGTCAAATACAGGGCGCCGATGAGGGTGATGCGCGTGAGGACCTTGTCGATGAAGGCCGCGGTACGCTCGCCCGGCCGGATTCCGGGAATGAAGCCGCCGTGCTTCTTCAGGTTGTCCGCCGTCTCCTCGGGGTTGAACACCACCGCGGTATAGAAGAACGCGAAGAAGATGATCAGGGCGGCGTACAGCACCATGTAGAGCGGCCGGCCATGGCCGATATAGGTCGTGATCGTCGCCAGGATGCCGGTGCCGCCGTTGTTCGCCGAGAAGCTCGCCACGGTGGCGGGCAGCAGCAGGAGCGACGAGGCGAAGATCGGCGGAATCACGCCGGCGGTGTTGAGCTTCAGCGGCAGGAACGAGGTCTGGCCCTCGTACATCTTATTGCCGACCTGGCGCTTGGGGTAGTTGATCAGGAGCCGACGCTGGGCGCGCTCCATGAACACGATGAAGTAGACCAGGGCGATGGCGGCGACGCCCATGCCCAGGATGACGGCGGAGGAGAGCGCCCCGGTGCGGCTCAGCTCCAGCGCACCCACGATGGCGACCGGCAGGTGGGCGACGATGCCGGCGAAAATGATGAGCGACGAGCCGTTGCCGATGCCGCGCGAGGTGATCTGCTCGCCGATCCACATGAGGAACAACGTGCCGCCCGTCAGGGTGATGACCGTGGACAGGATGAAGAACGGCCCCGGCTCGATGGCCGCGCTCGAACTCTGGAGGCCGAAGGCGATGCCCCAGCTCTGGACCAGTGCCAGCACCACCGTGAGGTAGCGGGTGTACTGATTGATGACCTTGCGGCCGGACTCACCTTCCTTCTTCAGCGCCTCCAGGGTCGGAACGACCGAGGTCAGCAGCTGAATGATGATGGAGGCCGAGATGTACGGCATGATGTTGAGGGCGAAGATCGCCATGCGCTCGACGGCACCGCCGGAGAACATGTTGAACAGCCCGAGCACGCCGCCCGCCTGCTGCTGGAAGTTCCGGGCGAACTGCTCGGGATCGATACCGGGAATCGGAATGTAGGTGCCGAGCCGGAAGACGATCAGCGCACCCAGGGTGAACCAGATCCGCTTCTTGAGCTCGTCGGCCTTGGCGATGGCCCCGAAATTGAGGTTCGCGGCAAGCTGCTCGGCGGCTGAGGCCATGGCACCGGTTCCTGAGTCACGATTCGCACGGGAGCGAACAGCTCCCCGATAAACTGAAACGGCGGCCACGCGCGAGGTCGCACGGGCCGCCGCTCAGAGGTTCGACTTAAAGTCGGTCTCGAGTCTACGCAACCACGCGGGCGGGCTTGCCACGAGTGGACACGCCGTCGCCGAAGGTCACGGTGACGGTTCCGCCGTTCTTTTCGACGGCCTCGATGGCCGACTTCGACGCGCGGGTCACCTCGAAGGAGACCTTCGTGGTCAGCTCGCCGACGCCGAGGAGCTTGACGCCGTCACGGGCACGGGCGCACACGCCCGCGGCGATCAGGGTCTCGACGGTGACGACCGCACCGGCTTCGAGACGACCGGCATCCAACGCCTGCTGGACGCGGCCGAGGTTCACCTCGTTCAGGTCCGTCGAGTACAGGTTGTTGAAGCCGCGCTTGGGCAAGCGACGATGCAGCGGCATCTGACCGCCCTCGAAGCCCTTGATGGACACGCCGGTACGGGCCTTCTGGCCCTTCACGCCGCGTCCAGCGGTCTTGCCCTTGCCGGAGCCAATGCCCCGGCCGACGCGCATCCGGTTCTTGGTTGCGCCGGGATTGTCGTGGAGTTCATTCAGTTTCATGATGCCCTCCCTCAGGCCGCGTCGCCAAGGACACGCACGAGGTGCTGCACCTTGCGGATCATGCCGCGCACGGAGGGGGTATCCTCCAGCTCGGAGACCCGGTGCAGCTTGTTGAGCTTGAGGCCGATCAGCGTCGCGCGCTGGTCGCCCTCACGGCGGATCGGCGAGCCGATCTGCTCGATACGGACGGTCTTCTGTGCCATCTGACCCTCCCTCAAGCCACTGCGGCTTCGGACAAGTCGGACGGATCGGCGTCACGACGGCGGGCCTGGAGCGCCGACACCTTGAGACCGCGACGGGCCGCGACGGAGCGCGGGCTGTCCTCGTTTTTCAGGGCGTCGAAGGTGGCGCGCACGAGGTTGTAGGGGTTCGAGGAGCCGAGGCTCTTGGCCACCACGTCCTGCATGCCCAGCGTCTCGAAGACGGCGCGCATTGGGCCGCCGGCGATGATGCCGGTACCCTGGGGAGCGGCGCGCAGGATGACCTTGCCGGCACCGTGACGTCCCTGGACGTCGTGGTGCAGGGTGCGGCCCTCACGCAGGGCCACGCGGACGAGGCCGCGCTTGGCGGCTTCCGTCGCCTTGCGGATCGCCTCGGGGACTTCGCGGGCCTTGCCGTGGCCGAAGCCGACGCGGCCCTTCTGATCGCCGACGACGACGAGGGCAGCGAAGCCGAAGCGACGTCCGCCCTTCACGACCTTGGCGACGCGGTTGATGTGGACGAGCTTGTCCACGAACTCGCTGTCGCGCTCCTCGCGCTCATCGCGGCGGCCGCGGCCCCCGCCTTCACGTTCACGTGCCATTCTTACACTTCCATCTCACTGGCGCGGGTGGCGGACCCGCTCGCTTGAATCGTCAGGACGGGGAACGGCCGAAACCGCTCCCCTCCGCCAATCTTAGAACTCGAGACCGCCTTCGCGGGCGGCGTCGGCGAGCGCCTTGACGCGCCCGTGATAGAGGTAGCCCGAGCGATCGAAGATCACCTGGGTGACGCCGGCTGCCTTGGCGCGCTCGGCGACGAGCTTGCCCACCGCTTGGGCGGCAGAGACATCGGCACCGGTCTTCAGACCGGTCCGCAGATCCTTGTCGAGGCTGGACGCCGCCGCGAGGGTCTTGCCCGCGGCGTCGTCGATGACCTGGACGTAGATCTGCTTGGAGGAACGGAACACCGAGAGCCGGGGCCGTCCGTTGGCCGCCGCCCGCAGCGCGCGGCGCACACGCGCCTTGCGGCGGTCGAGTGCATCGATTTTGCGTGACATGTTGGCCGGCCCTTACTTCTTCTTGCCTTCCTTGCGGAAGATGAACTCACCCGCGTACTTCACGCCCTTGCCCTTGTAGGGCTCGGGACTGCGATAGTCGCGGATCTCGGCTGCCACCTGGCCGACCACCTGCCGGTCGATGCCGGAGATGACGATTTCGGTGGGCTTCGGCACCGCGATCGTGATCCCGACAGGAATCTCGTACTCGATGTCGTGGCTGTAGCCGAGCGAGAGCTTGAGTGCCTTGCCGGCCATCGCGGCGCGGTAACCCACGCCGGTGATCTCGAGCTTCTTCTCGAAGCCCTTGGAGACGCCCTCGACGAGGTTCGCCACCTGAGCACGGGAGGTGCCCCACAGCGAGCGGGCCTCCTTGGTCTGGTTCCGGGGCTGCACCGAGACGGCGCCGTCCTCGAACTTCACGTCGACCACGTTGGGAACGACGTACTGGAGCTCGCCCTTGGAGCCCTTCATCTTAACCGTCTGACCGGTCACCGTGGCCGTCACACCGGACGGGACGGGAACGGGCTTCTTGCCTACGCGAGACATCGCCTTATTCCTCCAAGTCCAGGATCAGAACACCTTGCAGAGCACTTCGCCGCCGACGTTGCGCTCGCGCGCCTCGTGGTCGGCCATGACGCCCTGCGGGGTGGACACGATGGTGACGCCGAGACCGTCGGCGACACGCGGAAGCTCGCCGACCGACGAGTAGACGCGGCGGCCCGGCTTCGACACGCGCTGGATCGAGCGGATGACGGGCTGGCCGTCGTAGTACTTCAGCTCGATGGCGAACTCGGTGCGGCCGTTGCCGTAATCCGTGGTCGCGTAGTCACGGATGTAGCCCTCGGACTTGAGGACGTCGAGCACGCTGGCACGCAGGCGCGAACCGGGCGTCTGGACGACGTTGCGGCGGCGCTGCTGACCGTTGCGGATGCGGGTGAGCATATCACCCACGGGATCGTTGACCATGGTGGTTGCTCCTTACCAGCTCGACTTGACGAGACCGGGGATCAGACCCTGGTTGCCGAGTTCGCGCAGCGCGATGCGCGAGATGCCCATCTTGCGATAGAAGGCGCGCGGACGGCCGGTGATGCCGCAACGGTTGCGGACGCGGGTGGGCGACGAATTGCGGGGCAGTTCCGCGAGCTTGAGGCGCGCCTCGAAGCGCTCCTCCATTTCGAGGGACTGATCGTTCGCCGTCGCCAGCAGGGCTTTGCGCTTGGGAGCATAGAGCTTGACCAGCGCTTCGCGGTGCTTGTTCTTCTCGATGGAGCTTTTCTTTGCCATTTCTCTCTCCGGTGTCCGCGTATGAGACCTAAGCAGGCCTCACTGCCGGAACGGGAATCGGAACTGCGTGAGGAGCGCACGCGCCTCAGCATCGGTGCGGGCCGTCGTCTGGATGACGATGTCCATGCCCCAGGTGGCCTCGGCCTTGTCGTACGAGATCTCCGGGAACACGAGGTGCTCCTTGAGGCCGAGCGCGTAGTTGCCGTTGCCGTCGAACGAGCGGGGGTTCAGGCCGCGGAAGTCACGCACGCGGGGAAGCGCGATGGTGACGAGGCGGTCCATGAACTCGTACATGCGCTGGCGGCGCAGGGTGACCTTGCAGCCGATGGGCATGCCTTCGCGGACCTTGAAGGTCGCGATGGCCTTGCGGGCCTTGGTGATGACCGGCTTCTGACCGGCGATGAGGGCCAGATCGCCGGCGGCGACGGAGGCCTTCTTCGAATCGGCGGTGGACTCGCCGACACCCATGTTGATGACGATCTTGGAGATCGTCGGCACCTGCATCGGGTTGGCGTAGCCGAACTCTTCGATCAGCTTCTGACGAACGACTTCGTCGTAATGCTTGCGAAGGCGCGGGACGTACCCGTCAATGTTCTTCTCAGCCATCGATCTGGTCCCCCGTGGTCTTGGCGAAGCGAACCTTGCGGCCGTCTTCGAGGATGCGGAAACCCACGCGAGTCGGCTTGCCGTTCGCGTCCTGCAACGCGAGATTCGAGAGCTGGATCGCAGCTTCCTTGGAGACGATGCCGCCTTCCTGGTTCTGCGTCTGCTTCTGATGCTTCTTGACCAGGTTGATGCCACGCACGAAGGCGCGGTCTTCCTTGGGAAGCACCTGGGTGACCTCGCCGGAGCGACCCTTGTCGCGACCGGTGAGAACGACGACCGTGTCGCCCTTCTTGACCTTAGCGGCCATTACAGCACCTCCGGCGCGAGCGAGATGATCTTCATGTGGTTGCGGGCGCGAAGCTCGCGCGGCACCGGTCCGAAGATGCGGGTGCCGATCGGCTCCTTCTGATTGTTGATCAGAACGGCGGCGTTCTTGTCGAAGCGGATCACCGAACCGTCGGGACGCTTCACTTCCTTCGCGGTGCGCACGACGACGGCCTTCATGACGTCGCCCTTCTTCACGCGACCCCGAGGAATCGCTTCCTTGACCGAGACCACGATGATGTCGCCGACACCGGCGTATTTACGCTTCGACCCGCCCAGAACCTTGATGCACATCACACGGCGTGCACCCGAGTTGTCGGCGACGTCCAGATTCGTCTGCATCTGGATCACGGGCAGTGACCTTTCTTTGTTTCAGGCGGGTTTCCGCACGCGGACGGTATTGTCCGGCGGACGACGCCTGAGGGGGATCTGATGTCCCCGGCTCATATGACGAACCGCGCTATCGGTGCTTTCACACCGGCGCGGTCACCGCGTTCGAAAGGTGCAAGCACCCCTCTCAACTGTCGCGAAGGCATGCCCAATACATCAGCCGGCTTGCCAGTGCAAGGCCCGTCGCAGGAACCGCCCGGGAAACCGTCCCGCCGGCGATCCACGATGCCGTGGCCGGAACCCGGACGCCCAGGAACCCGAAGCAACCTCCCCGAACAGGATCCACTCTGAGTCGCGGACCCTGAGAGGGTTTGCACGGATGCCGAACGCATCGCCCGGCTCGCTCGTCACATCGCGTCCGAGCCGCGTTCGGCCTACCGGGCGCCTACAAGGACGCAGTATCGGTCCAGGCGCGGATCCCGACCTACGGCCTCGCGGACATCGTCGATTCGGTCGAGCCCTACGGCAGCATCATGGCCGGCGATTGGTCGACGGTGGCGCAGCGGGAGAAGCCGGCCGCGGCCGCTAAGACGGCGCCTGATACGGTGTCCGCCCGATCACCTCGGATCGAGCGGGCGCGACGGGCTCCCTCTCCTGGAAGGTGTAAGGACCTGCGATTCACCGCGTCACCGAACGGATCAGCCGGAAACCATATGAGGCGCCCTGATACGGCGCCGTCTCGGACGGGCGAGAGGATCCCCGGGTTCGGGCGGACGACGCAGGCGTTCAACGCATCCCGTTGCGGAACCCTTTCTCCGCCGGGCACAAAAAAACGGGCGCAGAAACCTGCGCCCGTTTTTGGTCGGTTCTGACGACGGGGTCACGCCTCGGCGGCGGGAACCTCGGACGCGGCGCCGGAGATCAGCTGCCAGGTCTTGGTCTTCGAGATCGGACGGCATTCCTCGATCGACACGGTCTGGCCGACCTTGGCCACGTTGCCTTCGTCGTGGGCGTGATAGTTCTTCGAACGACGGACGGTCTTCTTCATCACCGGATGGGTGAAGCGACGCTCCACCTTCACGACGACGGTCTTCTCGCCCTTGTCGCTGACGACGACGCCCTGCAATACGCGCTTCGGCATGGTGTACTCCTCAAGCCTGCGCGGACTTCAGCGTCTTCTGACGCTGAAGTGTACGGACGCGGGCGATATCGCGGCGGACTTCGCGGACCCGCGCGACGTTCTCGAGCTGGCCGGTGGCACCCTGGAAGCGCAGGTTGAACTGCTCCTTCTTCAGGTTCAGCAGCTCATCGCTCAGCTGATCGGGCGACAGGGCGGCGAGATCCGACTGTCTCTGTGACGACTTCATGATCCCCCCCCTCAGTCAGCGATGCGCTGAACGACGCGCGTGCGGATCGGGAGTTTGGCCGCGCCGAGGCGCAGGGCCTCCTTCGCGACGTCCTCGGCCACGCCGTCGACTTCGAACATGATACGACCGGGATGCACGCGGGCAGCCCAGAATTCGGGAGCACCCTTACCGGAGCCCATGCGGACTTCGGTGGGCTTGGCTGTGACCGGAACATCCGGGAAGATCCGGATCCAGACGCGGCCCTGACGCTTCATCTCGCGGGTGATCGCGCGGCGGGCCGCCTCGATCTGCCGCGCGGTGATACGCTCGGGCTCGACGGCCTTCAGGCCGAAGGTCCCGAAGTTGAGGTCGAAGCCGCCCTTGGCCGCACCGTGGATGCGACCCTTGAACTGCTTACGGAACCTGGTCTTCTTGGGTTGCAACATGGCAGCCTCTCAACACCTTTCTAGGGCGACGGGGTCACGAACACGCCGTTAGGCGTGCTCGCGCCGGCCGCGCTCGCGGCCACCCTCGCCATCGCGCTCGCGACGGCCGCCCGAACGGCCACCCTCTTCCTGCGCCTTCTTATCCTGTGCCATCGGGTCGTGCTCGAGGATCTCGCCCTTGAACACCCAGACCTTGATCCCGCACGTCCCGTAGGTCGTGAAGGCGGTGGCGACACCGTAATCGACATCGGCCCGGAGGGTATGCAGGGGCACGCGGCCCTCGCGGTACCATTCCTGGCGGGCGATCTCGGCACCACCGAGACGACCGGAGCAATTGATCCGGATGCCCTCGGCGCCGAGACGCATGGCCGACTGCACGGCACGCTTCATGGCGCGACGGAAGGCGACACGGCGCTCGAGCTGCTGGGCGATCGAGTCGGCCACCAGAGTGGCGTCGATCTCGGGCTTGCGCACTTCGACGATGTTGATCGTCACGTCGGCCTTGGTCAGGGTGCCGACGAGCTTGCGGAGCTTCTCGATGTCGGCGCCCTTCTTGCCGATCACCACGCCCGGACGACCCGAGTGGATGGTGACGCGGCATTTCCGGTGCGGACGCTCGATGACGATCTTCGAGACGGCAGCCTGCTTCAGCTGCTTCATGAGGGCGGCGCGGATCGCGACGTCCTCGTGCATGAGCTTGGCGTATTCACCCTTCTGGGCGAACCAGCGGGAGTCCCAGGTCCGGTTGATACCGAGCCGCAGACCGATCGGATTGACTTTCTGGCCCATCAGGTCCTCCTCACGCCGCTTCGGCGGTCGGGACTTCGCGCACCACGATGGTGAGGTTCGCGAAGGGCTTCAGGATGCGGGCGCCGCGGCCGCGGGCACGAGCGTGGAAGCGCTTGAGCACGAGGGCCTTTCCGACGAACGCCTGGGCGACGATTAGATCATCGACGTCCAGATTGTGGTTGTTCTCGGCGTTGGCGATGGCGCTCTCGAGGCACTTCTTGACCTCGCGGGCGATCCGCTTGCGGGAGAATTCGAGATCGGCGAGGGCCGACTCGACCTTCTTGCCGCGAATGAGCTGCGCGACGAGATTGAGCTTCTGGGGGCTGACGCGCAGCATGCGCGCGACGGCCTGAGCCTCGTTCTCGGGGAGCGCGCGGGGAGTGGCTGGCTTGCCCATGATCAGCGCCTCTTCGACTTCTTGTCGGCTGCGTGACCGTGGAAGGTACGGGTCGGCGAGAATTCACCGAACTTATGACCGACCATTTCCTCGGACACGTAGACCGGGATGTGCTTCTGCCCGTTGTGCACACCGAAGGTGAGCCCGACGAACTGCGGCAGGATCGTGGAGCGGCGGCTCCAGATCTTGATGACTTCGTTGCGGCTGGATCCGCGCGCGGTCTCAGCCTTCTTGAGGAGGTAGCCGTCGATGAACGGCCCCTTCCAGAGCGAGCGTGCCATGATGGTTACTTCTTGCGGTTGTGACGGCTGGACAGGATGAAGACGTCGGTCCGCTTGTTCGAGCGGGTCTTCTTCCCCTTCGTGGGAACGCCCCAGGGCGTGACCGGGTTACGGCCGCCGGACGTGCGTCCCTCACCGCCGCCGTGCGGGTGATCGACCGGGTTCATGGCGACACCACGAACGTGCGGGCGCCTGCCGAGCCAGCGGTTACGACCCGCCTTGCCGAGCGAGATGTTCATGTGGTCCGGGTTCGACACCGCGCCGACGCTGGCGAAGCACTGACCGTGGACCAGGCGCTGCTCGCCCGAGTTCAGGCGCAGAGTGACGTAGCCCTGGTCGCGCCCGACGATCTGAGCGTAGTTGCCGGCGGAGCGGGCGATCGCGCCGCCTTTGCCGATCTTCAGCTCGACGTTGTGGACGATGGTGCCGACCGGCATGTTGCCGACGGGGCCGGCATTACCCGGCTTGATGTCGACCTGCTCGGCCGCGATCACCTTGTCACCCGGCGAGAGACGCTGGGGCGCGATGATGTAGCTCTGCGTGCCGTCCGGGAAGGCGATCAGCGCGATGAACGCCGTGCGGTTCGGATCGTACTCGATCCGCTCGACGGTGGCGCTCACACCCATCTGAACGCGACGCTTGAAGTCGACGTTGCGCAGGGTGCGCTTGTGACCGCCGCCACGGAAGCGGACGGTGATGCGGCCGAGGTTGTTGCGGCCGCCGGACGACGACTTGCCCTCGGTGAGCTTCTTGACCGGCTTGCCCTTGTAGAGCTCACGGCGGTCGACGAGCACGAGCTGGCGAAGGCTCGGCGTGACCGGTTTGAATGTCTTCAAGGCCATCGGTGGTAATCCTTAACCCGACTTGTCTCAGAGGCCGGTCGTAACATCGATCGTTTCACCCTCGGCGAGGGTCACGATCGCTTTTTTCACGTCCGAACGCTGTCCGCGAAGCCCGCGGAAGATTTTCTTCTTGCCCTTGGTCACGAGCGTGTTCACGCCCGTCACCTTGACGTCGAACAGCTTCTCGACCGCTTCCTTGATCTGCGGCTTCGTCGCCTTCGGGGCAACCCGGAAAACGACCTTGTTCTGTTCGGTGAGGTTCGTTGCCTTCTCGGTGATGACCGGGGAGACGATGATGTCGTAGTGGCGCGGATCGGCACTCATTTGAAACGCGCCTCCAGCGCATCGATCGCTGCGCGCGTCAGCACGAGCTTGTCGCGACGCAGGATGTCGTAGACGTTGATGCCCTGGATCGGAAGCACGTCGATCATCGGGATGTTCCGGGCGGCGCGACCGAAGTTCACGTCGACCTCGGACCCGCTGATGAACAGCGCGCTCGACAGACCCATCTTCTCGAAGCGGGCGGCGAGGTTCTTGGTCTTGCCGTCCTCGAGCTTCACGTCGTCGATGACGATGAGGGTCGAATCCTTCACCTTCGCCGACAGGGCATGCTTGAGGGCCAGGGCGCGGACCTTCTTGGGCAGGTCGTGGGCATGGGAGCGCACGACCGGACCGAAGGCGCGTCCACCGCCGCGGAACTGCGGAGCGGAGGCGGCGCCGTGACGAGCGTTACCGGTGCCCTTCTGCTTGTAAAGCTTCTTGCGGGTCCGGTTGACGTCCGAGCGGTTCTTGACCGCATGGGTGCCGGCCTGACGCTTGGCGAGCTGCCAGCGCACCATGCGCTGGAGCAGGTCCACGCGGGGCTCGAGACCGAAGATGGTCTCGTCGAGCTCGACGGAGCCGGCTCCGGCGCCGTCGAGGGTGGTGATATCGAGCTTCATCACGCGTTCTCCTCGGAAGCGGGAGCCTCGGGAGCCGGGGCGTCGGAGACGGGCGAAGCGCCGAGCTCACGGAACTTGCCAGGCTGCGGAACGTCCGCGGGGAGCTTGCGCTTCACCGCGTCGCGAATCTGGATCCAGCCGCCGGCGACGCCGGGAACCGCACCCTCGACCAGGATCAGGCCACGCTCGACGTCCGTGCGGACGACGCGCAGGTTCTGGGTGGTCACCCGATCGACGCCCATGTGACCGGGCATCTTCTTGTTCTTGAAGGTCTTGCCCGGGTCCTGACGGCCACCGGTCGAACCGATCGAGCGGTGCGACACGGACACGCCGTGGGTCGCGCGCAGACCACCGAAGTTCCAACGCTTCATACCACCGGCGAAACCCTTACCCGTGGTGGTGCCCGTCACGTCGACGAACTGGCCCGGGATGAAATGGTCGGCGGTGATCTCGGCGCCGACCGGGATCAGCTTGTCTTCCGACACGCGGAACTCGGCGAGCTTCTGCTTGGGCTCGACCTTGGCGACCGCGAACCGGCCGCGCTCGGCAGCCGACACGTTCTTCACCTTGGCCTTGCCGACGCCGACCTGAAGGGCGACGTAACCGTTCTTCTCGACGGTACGGTGGGCAACCACCTGGCATTGATCGATTTTAAGCACCGTGACCGGAACATGTTCGCCTGCATCCGTAAAGATGCGGGTCATGCCGACCTTCTGTGCAATGACGCCTGAGCGCATAGGTGTCTCCCCTCGCGCGATTTACGGTAAGCTCTAAATCCCCGCGGGACTTAGAGCTTGATCTCCACGTCCACGCCGGCGGCGAGGTCGAGCTTCATCAGCGCGTCCACGGTCTGCGGCGTCGGATCGACGATATCGAGGACGCGCTTGTGGGTGCGCATCTCGAACTGCTCGCGCGACTTCTTGTCGATGTGCGGCGAGCGGTTGACAGTGAACTTCTCGATATGCGTCGGCAGCGGGATCGGACCACGGATGGTGGCACCGGTGCGCTTGGCCGTCGAGACGATCTCGCGGGTCGACGCATCGAGGATCCGATGATCGAACGCCTTGAGGCGGATACGAATATTCTGACCGTTCATGACCTAAACCTTGGCGGGGCGATATAGGGGCGGGCGCGAGGACCCGCCCCTCTGTCGTTCCCTGCAGACGTGACCGTGGGACGGAAGACTACTCGTTGATGGCGGCGACGACGCCTGCGCCGACGGTGCGGCCGCCTTCACGGATGGCGAAGCGCAGCTTCTCTTCCATGGCCACCGGCACGAT
>NZ_LMMI01000028.1:0-29646 GCF_001422775.1 Methylobacterium sp. Leaf87
GCCGACAGATTGGTGATGGTGGCGTTGTTCGCCTGCAGGTTGGCGATCGCGCCGTTGGTGGCCGACAGGTTGGTGATGGTGCCGGTGGCGGCCGAGAGGTTCGTCGCCTGCAGGTTGGCGATCGCGCCGTTGGTCGCGGACAGGTTCGTGATCGTTCCGTTCGTGGCCGACAGGTTGGTGATGGTGCCGGCGGCGGCCGAGAGGTTSGTSGCCGTCAGGTTGGCGATSGTSCCGTTGGTCGCGGACAGGTTGGTGATGGTGCCGGTGGCAGCCGAGAGGTTCGTCGCCGTCAGGTTGGCGATGGTGCCGTTGGTCGCGGACAGGTTCGTGATCGTTCCGTTCGTGGCCGACAGGTTGGTGATGGTGCCGGTGGCAGCCGAGAGGTTCGTCGCCGTCAGGTTGGCGATSGTSCCGTTGGTCGCGGACAGGTTCGTGATCGTTCCGTTCGTGGCCGTCAGGTTGGTGATGGTGCCGGTCGCGGCCGAGAGGTTGGTGGCCGTCAGGTTGGCGATCGTCCCGTTGGTCGCGGACAGGTTCGTGATCGTTCCGTTCGTGGCCGACAGGTTGGTGATGGTACCGGTGGCGGCCGAGAGGTTGGTCGCCGTGAGGCTGGCGATGGTGCCGTTGGTCGCGTTCACGGTGCCGAACGTCGCGTTGGTGTAGTTCAGGTTCGTGCCGGTGAGCGACGTGATCGTGCCGKTCGCCGACGTCAGGGCGGTGATGGTACCGGTCGCGGCGGTCAACGTGCCGGTGTTGATCGCCGAGGACGTCAGATTGGTGATGGTGCCGCTGGCCGCGTTGACGGTGCCGAACGTCGCGTTGGTGTAGTTCAGGYTCGTGCCGGTGAGCGACGTGATCGTGCCGGTCGCCGACGTCAGGGCGGTGATGGTACCGGTCGCGGCCGTCAATGTGCCAGTGTTGATCGCCGAAGACGTCAGATTGGTGATGGTGCCGCTGGCCGCGTTGACGGTGCCGAAGGTCGCCGAGGTGTAGTTCAGGTTCGTACCGGTGAGCGACGTGATCGTGCCGGTCGCCGACGTCAGGGCATTGATGGCGCCGGTCGTGGCCGTCAGCGTGCCGGTCGTAACCGTCGTGGCCGTCAGGTTGGTGATCGTGCCGCTGGTCGCCTGGAGGGTGCCCGTCGTCACCGCAGTCGCGTTGACGGTGCCGAAGGTCGCCGAGGTGTAGTTCAGGTTCGTACCGGTGAGCGACGTGATCGTGCCGGTCGCCGACGTCAGGGCGTTGATGGCGCCGGTCGTGGCCGTCAGCGTGCCGGTCGTGACCGTCGTGGCCGTCAGATTGGTGATCGTGCCGCTGGTCGCATTGACCGTCCCAAAGGTGGCGGTCGTCGCGTTGACGCTGCCCGCAGTGAGGGTTCCGACGCTCACCGTCCCGACGCTGATGCTCGTCGCCGACAGCGCTCCGAACGTGCCATTGTCATAGCTCAGCGATGTGCCGGTCAGCGTCGTGATGTTGCCGCCCGTCGCGTTGAGCGTCGTCGCCTGCACCGTGCCGAACGTTCCGATCCCCGAGACGTTGACATTGGCCAGGGTGGATTGGCCCGTCGCATTGAGTCCGCTCGTCGTGAGCACATTTGTGACGTTGATGTTGCTGGCAGTGATCGTCCCGGTAGCGGCATTGATGTCGTTCGTCGTCGTCGTGCCGGTGACGGTGAGCGTACCCAGCGTCACGGCGCCCGCGGACAGGTTCGTGAACGTCGCGTTCGTGGCGGAGAGGTTCTGGGTCGAGGTGTTGTTCGTGACGTTGAGATTGTTGGCGTTCACCGTGTCGAAGGTGGTGGTCTGCTGAGCCAGCGCGCGATCGACCATCGTGACAGGCGTGATGAACACCGTCGCCAATAGAGTGGCGGTCAACGCCGCAAGCGACGGCGAACGGGCACGCAGAGACTTGCGCGCAGCGGCGGGCGCCGCTTCGGCTGCGGTGGTCATGGCGATTTACCTTTTCGAAATTTATCGAACTGGCCGTGCCGCTACGGCAATGCTCCGGCTCTACGGAGGTCACACAAACTCTGCTTGCGAGAGCGTGTCAATCGACTGACGGAGCTATACAACGAGTCCAACAATTGTTGAAAACGGCGATGAACGCCGATGAATTTCAAATCTGATGAGCCACTTAGCGCGTCCACGGCGCATCATTTCGGTTCCGAATGTCGAGCTGCAGCCCGACAATATCGAAAGACCGAGTGGCATTTTCGCAACGAATTTACCGACTTATACACCGAATAGACGCAAGATTTGCAGGTAGATCTCTTTCTAACGAGGGATCCCGTCACCATCCGGACCCAACCTGACAAATTTTGCGTGCATCTATACTGTCGGCCGATCGACAAGCCACGCTTGGGGGAGGAATAACTGACAAATCCTGCGTGTAAATACGGGTTCTCGTGACAAATTTTGCGTCTATCGCCTGTGGGACCTGACAAACCCTGCGTTGGCCTCTTTGCGTTCTTGTGGCCCGAAGCAGGCCGATGCTAAGGGTTCCCCCGGAAGTAAAAAAATTTTAGGGGGCATGCCGCGGCGTGCGCAGGGCAATGAAGACAGTATTCGCGAAGCTAGCCGGCACGGCACTGGTGCTGGCTGCAACGGTGTCCGCGCAGGCCGCGCCCCCGGCGGTGGCCGGGGCGGACAAAGGCGCCACCGCCCGCCCCGCGCCCCGCGTTCAGGCCCCGTCCACGAAGGATGCCGAAGCGGCCCCCACTGCCGTGGCGGTCCCGGCCGCCAAGGACGCCGCGTTCGTGCTGCGCGGGTATCGCAGCGCCACGTTCGGCATGACCGAAGCCGAGGTTCGCGACGCCATCCAGAAGGATTACGGTCTTTCCGGCGACGCGATCAAGGTCGAGGACAATCCGGGCGAGCAGACCAGGGTCTTCTCCATCGCCGTCCCGGATCTCCTGCAGGGAGGCGGCACGGCACGGGTCGCCTACATCTTCGGCTTCAAGACCAAAGGTCTGATCCAGGTCGCCGTCCAATGGTCTAAGGCGACCGACGACAAGATAACGCCCGAGCGTCTGTTCTCGAACGCGAACATCCTGCGCAGCCACTTCATGGATGCCAGCTATCGCCCGGATACGATCGTGACGAATTCCATCGTCAACGGGGGATTGCTGATGTTCCGCGGCAGCGATTCCCTCGAGCATACCACCATGCTGCTGCTCCAGGGTCAGCTCGCGCCGGGCGACGGCAGCCAGCGCATGCTCACACCGTCGGGCCTGCTGCTACTCTACATGGCCGACGCCAAGAACCCGGACGTGTTCCGCCTGCCGTCCGGGCAGTTCTGACCGACCGTTCGTCTCTCCGTATCGAGCGTCTGGACGTCGGCTTCGGTCCGTCCGTCACGCATCCGTTTCAATCGCCTGGACCAGGTTCGAACCTGGTCGGCCGATAAGGTAGCCCCCGATGATCCAGCTCACGCGCGGCGTCCTCTCGGCCCGGTCGCGGCAATTGCGCGCCGCGACCGCCCTCGTTCCGGCGGGGCTGGTCTTCAGTCTCGCCCCGGCGCACGCGCAGTCCCCCGGCAACGTCATCACCCTGGACGGACGGACGGCGACCCAGTTGCGGGTCGACGGGCGCACCACCGACGTCACCACCACCACGACGCGGGGCGACAACGCCTACAACTCGTTCTCGCGCTTCCAGGTCGGCGAGCAGAACACCGTCAACCTGCACGTTCCGACGCAGAGCAAGACGCTGGTGAACATCGTCCGCGACGGACCGGCCGTCGTCGACGGCACGCTCAACGGCTACAAGAACGGCAAGATCGGCGGCAACGTCGTCTTCTCGGATTCGTCCGGTTTCGTCGTGGGCAAGAACGGCCAGATCAACGTCAACTCCCTGCGGGTGGTGACGCCGACCCGGGAATTCCAGGACTCGGTCATCGACCGGAAGGGCAACGTCGACGATGCGGCCGCCGCGCGGTTGCTGAAGGGCGACGTGCCGATCTCGCCCGACGGCGCCGTGGTCATCCGCGGGCGCATCAATGCGCGCAGCGCCGTCTCGATCCATGCCCACGACGTGACGGTGGCGGGACCGGAGCAGCGCGCCGAGCGTCACCGGGAGCGGTTCGGAGCCACCGTCAACGCCAGCGGGATGACCGAGGGCGGCGCCGTGGTGGTCCGCAACGGGAAGATCTCCATCGTGGCGGTCGGAGATGCGCAGATCGCCGGGCGCCTGCGTGCCGGCGGCGGCCACACGGGCGGCAACATCAGCGTCGCGGCGGGCGGAAACCTGCGTGTCACCGAAACCGCGCGGATCCAGGCGGACGCCGTCGGGTCGGTCGCCGGGAAGGCGCGCCGGACCGCGGCCGTCGTCGCGGCCGCACCGCAGCGCAACGGCACCGTGAAACTCACGGCCGGCGGCGACGTCGGCGTGGCAGGGCGCGTGACGGCCAAGGGTCACGCGAGCGCCGGCGGCACCATCGCGCTCGATGCCGGGCGCAATCTCGACCTCGCCCAGACGGCGCGGGTGCGCGCGACGAGTGCGGCCCGTCCTTCGGGGACGGCCCCGGAGGCCTCCGGGCCGACCCTGGCGGCGGTCTCCCTGGCGGCGCGCGGCAACGCCACGGTCTCCGGAACGGTCTCGGCGGCGGGCGCCGCCGGCGTCGACGGCGGCGGAATCACGATCCGGACCACCGACGGCGACATCACCCTGAGCAAGACTGCGCGCCTCGACGCCTCCGGCCGGGGCGAGGGCTCGTCGGCCGGGCGGATCGTCGTGTTCGGCGGGCGCAACCTGTCGGTTGCCGAGGGCGCCCGCGTCGACGCCTCCGCCGACACGCGGGGCGATGGCGGCTTCGTCGAGCTGAGCGCCACGAAGACCGTCGACCTCCAGGGCAAACTCGACCTCGACCTGCGGGCCAAGAACGGCACGGCCGGCCGCCTCCTCATCGATCCCGACGACGTGGTGATCGGCCCGCTCGCCGGGGCGACCCAGGGCAGCCTCGACTTCAACGGAAGCGCCCTCGTCATCGAGGCGAAGACCTCGATCACCCTGCAGAACGGCGGCTACATCGACGGGCGCAACCTGAACGCGTCCAAGACCGCCTCGGTCGGCAACTCGTCCGACGTGATCCTCACCGCCCCGTCGATCACCCTGAACGCCGGGTCCTGGATCACCGCCACGGCGATCAACGACGCGAACACGCGTTGGAGCGACGGCTCGATCACCCTCAACGCGACCCTGCCGACGAGCTTTGCCGCCAGCTTCCTCAACCCGACCAACGCCGTCGGCCTGACCATCACCGGGGCGGTCTATGGAGCCGCCGGTGCCGTCGTCACCCCAGGCGCTTCCGTCAGCGGTGGAACCATCCTGCTCAACGCCACCGCCGACAAGGGGATCGCCATCGACAACACCTTCGATGGCCTGAACACCGCGCAGCTGACTGTTGGCAAGGGTGCGACGATCACCGGAACCGGGGACGTCACCCTCCAGGCGAACGCGTTCTCCACCCGAAACTTCGACGGCAAGTCGACGGCCAGGGCCGTGATCGACGTCGCGGGCGGCATCTCCAGCGGCAAGACCCTCGCCGTCCAGGCCGACGGACGCGCCGTGGCGGATTACGACATCGGCCTGGCGGGAGCCCCGACCCTCGCCGTCAAGGCGCTCCTCTCGGGGGCCCTCGGCGTCGACGGCGGCTACGTCGGCGCGGACAACACCGCCACCGTCACGATCCGCAAGGACGCCGCCCTGACGGCCGCGAACGATCTGTCCATCACCGCCAACGGCAAGCAGCAGGCGACCGCCCTCGTCATCGCATCGGTGGAGAACGGGGTCGTCGGCGTGGGCGCCCTCGTGAGCGAGGTCAAGGCCACGGTCTCGTCCTCCGTCGAAGCCGGGGCGAAGCTCTCCGCCGGCGGCAACCTCAACGTCAGGGCCATCGCGGAGAATCAGGCCTCCGCGAAGGTCATGGTCAACACCAAGGGAACGACCAAGGGGATCCTCGGTGTCGCGGCGGCGGTGGCCGATGTCACCACGTCGGCAACCGTGGCGAGCGGCGCCGTCATCACGCGCGCCAACGACGTCAACGTCGTCGCGGTGAACAAGAACGCCTTCAAGGCGGATGCGGGCGGCACCGCCTTCGATCAGGGCGTCTTCGCCTTCACCCTCGCGTATTCCGACCTCAACACCAACGTGCAGGCACGCTTCGGCGCGGACCTCGACCGCAGCGCCGGCGTCCGCAATCTGTCGGTTCTCGCCGACAGCGCGACGAGCCAGATCATCAGCGCCTCCAGCGCGGGCGTCGGCAACGGCGCCGCCGCCGTGGTGACGAAGCCACTCCTGACCCTTACGAGCCTTCCGGCCGCCAAGATCAAGGAGAAGATCAGCGACACCCTCGGCTCCGGCTTCGACAGCATGGACTCGTCGAGCAAGGGGGCGATCAGTCTGTCGATCGGCAGCGGCTCGCAGACCGCCACCGCCTCCATCGCCGGTGACGGCGGTCGCTCGCCGAAGATCGTGGCCGCGGGCGATGTCGCCGTTCTCGCCAACGCCGTGATCGCGCGGGGCGTGGCGGATGACGGCCTGCGCAGCAACGCGGCGTCCGGCGTCGAGAACACCGACAAGCTTCCGAGCGGCGGCAGCGACGCCTCCGTCACCGAGAACGCCCTCGCCCTGTCGCTCGCCCTGGGACGCTACGAGAGCAAGGCGAACGCGTTCATCGGGTCGAACAGCGTGATCGAGGGCAAGCATATCGGCGTCCGGGCCGAGACCGCGCTGCCGATCCAGAACGTCTGGGCGGTCGGCGAGGACGTCGAAGGCATCCTGAAGAACCTCGCGGGCAAGGCCAACGGGAACCTCGGTGTCGTCGGGCAGATCCTGACCAGCTACGCCAATGCCACGGCCGCCGGCGACAATGTCGGCCTCGGGGCGTCGGTCAACGTCCTGACCTACGCCAACGACACCGTGGCCTGGGTCGGAAGCGGCGCGAAGCTCAACCAGACGGGCACCGACAAGACCTGGTCGACCGCGTTCGACCGGAACTACGTCAAGCTCACCAACGCGGAAGTCGCGGACGCGGGCAACGCGTCCCGGACTCTGCTCAGGACGGACTGGGCGGCCGGCACGGTCGTTCAGGCCGTGAACCGGACGGAGACGATCAACGTCGGCGGCAACTTCAGCTTCCTGACGTTCTTCGGCAACGCCGGCGGCACCAAGGAGGCCAGCTCCATCGGCGGATCGGCCAACGTGTTCCTGTCCAGCGGCCGGACCATCGCGGGCATCGCCGACGGCGCGGACGTCACGGCGCTGGGCAACCTCTCCGTCGACGCCAAGGCCACCGACATCACCTTCTCGGTGTCGCCGACGGCCGGCAAGGGCGGCGGAACGGCGATCAACGGCCTCGTGGCCGTCACGGTGATCGACAACGAGACCTCGGCCTCGATCAGCAACAATGCGAAGGTGTCCACCCCGAGCGTCGCCGTGACCGCCGGACAGGATCTCTCGGTGCTCACCGCCGCCGCGACCATCGGCGCGGCGCAGACCGCCGCCCTCGGTGTCAGCGTCGGCGTCGTGGTCGCCGACACCAACACGCGGGCCTTCATCGGCGACAACGGCGCGACGCTCGCGAGCAGCGATTTCAATGCGATCGAGACGGGCGCCGGCAAGGGCGCGGCCGGGACGGGCTTCATCCACACGAACGCCGTCGATGTCGTCGGAATCACCGCCGGACGGGTGATCGTCGTGGCCGTGGCGGGCTCGCTGACCTACAACGACGGGACGAAGAGCGAGCCCAAGCCCCGTGCGCCGAAGGACGAGCGCGGCGTAACCCAGAAGATCAAGGACGTTCCCGGCCAGATCAAGGGCGGTATCCTGAGCGGTGCCAGCGCCGTCGGCGGCGGACTGAAGGTCGCCGGTCAGGGGATCAAGTCGGCCGCGTCCTGGATCAAGTTCCAGGCGACCGCCAGCTCGACCGAGAAAATGGAAAAGACGGTCTCCGACAACATCGACTCGGCCTTGAAGGCCGAGAAGTCCGGTAAGACCCCGACCTTCTCCCTGGCCGGCAGCGCCGCCGTCAGCAAGTTCGGCCTGAACACGACGGCGGAGATCAGCGGCGCCCACATCGACCGCTATGGCAACAGCGGGACGGTGGCCACCAACGTCAACGCGCTGAACAACGCCCTCATGGCGAGTGCGGCCGGTGCGGCGGGCATCGCCATCAGCAAGGGCGATTCCGGCGGCAGCGCGGCGATTGCCGGTGCGCTCGCGGTCACGCTCTCGGACAACGCCACCCGTGCGCGGATCGACGGGACCACCATCGACAACGCGTCCGACGTCGCGGTCACTTCGCTCACCGGGGGCCAGCAGGTCAGCGTCGGCCTCGGCCTCGCGGTCACCACGAGCCAGAACCAGAATTCCGCGGCGGTCTCGATCTCCGCGTCGGTCACCCTCAACACCGACAGCGCCACGGCGCTGATCGGCAATTCGACCCTGCGCGGTCAGAACGGCAACACCGGCAGCGTCAACGTCGAGGCCTATCGCAGCACCGACATCGGCACGGGCGGCGGGTCGTTCTACGGCGGCGGGCGCGGCGGTCTCGGCATCGCCCTCACCTATGCCGAAGTCGGCAACCCGACCGGGGGCGACTGCATCGGCAGCGCCACCTGCGCTAAGGTCGTCGACAGCAGCATCGCCGGGCCGCTGAACGCGGCGGGCTTCGTGAACGTCTCCGTCGCGGCCCGCGATGTCAGCCGCATCATCTCCGCCGCAGCGGTGGGCGGCGGCGGTCCGGACAGCAACGGCTTTGCCGGCTCGGTCGTGGTGAGCCGCATCACCGGCGGCAGTGTCGCCCTCATCGACGCCGACGCCGCAAAGGGCGAGGACGACCGCACCATCAAGGCGTCCGGCAAGGTGACGGTCGCGTCCAGCAGCGCGCCCAACAGCGTGCTGGCCGCCAAGCTGGCGCAGATCGCGCCGCGGGATGCCAGCAACAACGCCAAGGCCGACGCGAACTACGATTTCACCGCCGCCGACGCGCAGACCAGCAACACGCCGGGGGCGATGATCGTCTCCGTCGCCGGCCTCGTGCAGGTCGGCAAGAACAACATCGGCGTTTCGATCCTCGTCAACGAGATCGGGCGTGAGCACGCGGCCCGCATCGGCAGCGGCGCCATCGTCGGCGCCGGAAACGACGTCGCCGTCCGGGCGCAGGACAGCGCCGAGATCATCGGCGTGGCCCTCGGCGTCGGTGGCGCCACCGACAAGTTCGCCGGCACCGCGTCGGTCGCTGTCAGCCGGATCACCAACGTCATCGCCGCCGCCATCGGCGACGGCACGGGTGCCGCCTCCGCGACGCGGGTGAGCGGCCAGACCGTCACCGTCGAGGCCGACGACACCGCGAAGATCCGTTCGGCCGCCGGCGGCCTCGCCTTCTCGGCCGGCAACGCCGCCCTCGGCCTCGGCGTGTCGTACAACGAGGTCGCCAACACCGTGAGCGCGACGGTCCAGCGCGCCACCGTCGCGGCGGGCAACGACGTCGTCGTGCGCGCGAATGCGGGCGCCGACATCGTCACCGTCGCCCTGGGCGTCGCCGTGTCGCAGAACGCCGGCATCGCCGGCTCCGTGGCGACCAGCCTCGAGATGACGAACGTCCGCAGCAAGATCAGCGACGGCGCCGATGTCGATGCGCAGAACAACGTCCTCGTCCGCGCGACGAACAGCGAGGCCATCGCGGTCGTCGCCGGTGGCGTCGGCGTCGCCGTCTCGAGCGGAGCCGGCGTCGGCCTGGCCGTCGTCACCAACGTCATCACCGGCGAGACCACGTCCACCATCGAGGGGGCCGCGACCAAGGTCGATGCCCGGGCGCTCGGCGAAGCCGCCCTGTCGATCGACAGCGGCACCCTCGCGAACGCCGTCGCTCTGAGCGGTGCTCCGCAGATCACGCCGCCCGATCTCAGCGAGACGCAGACGAGCGTGCACGGCCTCGCCGTCTCGGCCCGTGCCAATCAGTCCGTCGTCAACAACGCGATCTCGGTCGGCCTCGCCTTCGGCGAGGTCGGTGTGGGCGTGGCCGTGACGCCCGTGACCAACGTGATGGCGGGCCGCACCGAGGCCGGCATCACCGACGCCAAGGCGATGACCCGCCTCGCGGTGAGCGCGCGGGCACCCGAGCTCGCGGTGATCGCCTCGAACCACGGCACCGCCAACAACTTCGTCGTCGCCGGGGCCGGTGGTTCCGCATTCGGTGGTTCGGCCGCGGTCTCGACCAACGTGATGCAGCGGACCACCAACGCCCACATCACCAACGCGACGGTCGGGACTGCAGCCGACGCGGTCCTCCCCACCGGGTACGCCGACGGCGCGGGCTCGCGGGACGCAGATTTCGTCCCCGTCGGCGCGACGCCCGGAAACGGCCTGACTCGCACGACCGCTCTTCTGGGACGCGTCTCGGTCCTGGGTGCGGCGACCCAGAATGCGGCCGACACGGTCATCGGCGTGTCCGGCAGCATCGGCGGCTCTGTCACCGGCTCGGTTGTGGTCAACACCTTCACGGCCGACACGCTCGGCCTCGTCGAGGGCGGCACGCTCGTCGCCCGGCAGCTCGACGTCGCGGCCAAAGCGGTCAACACCCATGGCAGCTACATCGGCGCCGCAGCCGGCGGCGGCGTCGCCGGCGCGGGCGGCTTCAGTGTGAACATCTCCAAGGGACGGACCGTGGCCCGGGTCGGCGTCGATCCCGACGATGCGAGCCGGACGGACCGGACCAACGTCGCCCTGAGCGGGTCGATGGGTGTCGCCGCCACCTCCGACGACAGCTTCAAGGCCTACGTGGTCGGCCTGGCGGGCGGCGGCTCGGCCATCGCCGGCATGGTGGCCGTCGAGATCGCCTCGGCCGAGACCCGCGCACAGGTCAATCGTGTCGATCTGAACCGGTCGCTGGCCGGCGCCGATCTGGCGAGCTTCGGCTCCGCCGGAGCCGTGAACGTCGCGGCCACGCAGAATCTGAGCATCGCCCCCAACATCGGTTCGGTCGCCATCGGAAGCGATGCCGTCGGAGCGGGAGTCGTCGTGGCCGTGCTGAAGGGCACGGTCTCGGGTGAGATCATCAACAGCGCCCTGTCGAGTGCCGAGACGGTCGCCGTCAAGGCGACGGGCATCAAGGACGTCGACGCGAAGACCGCCACCGGCGGCGCGGGCTCGACGCAGGGCATGGCCGCCGCCGTCGCCGTCATCCTGGCTGGTCAACCGGCCGACGCCGCCGCGTTGAAGGAAATCGACACGAAGAAGAACAGCGACGGCAGCACCACCGCCGGCGCCGGGACCCTCACGGCCGTCAACACGGCCACGAACCTGAAGCTCAGCTCGGTCAAGGCGAAGGCATCCGATCCCGATCCGGCGGCCACCCTGCCGGGCTTCTATACGGGCACCGCGACGGGGCAGGACCAGAACCGCGTCCTCAACGCGGTGTCCTCGGCGGCGCAGGACACCGTGACGGCGCGGGCGGACGCCTCCACCATCGACGCGAGTGTCCTCGACGTCGGTGCCACCGGGCAGGTCAGCGCGCGCAGCAAGATCCTCGGCGTCGGCATCGGCGGTGGCTCGGGCGCCGGCGCGGCCGTCGGCTACACGAAGGTCTACGGCACCGTACTCGCCAGCGTCGACGGCGGCATCGTCAACGCCGGCTCGGTCAAGGTCACGGCCGGGGCTGCCGACTCGGACAAGGGCAGGTCGGCCGACATCGGCGCCTATGCTGGCGCCGGCGGCCTCGCGGGGGCGGCGGGGGCGGCGGTCGCCATTGCGAGCATCAACAACACGGTTTCGGCCAAGCTCGGCGGTACCGTCACGGGCGGCGCGAACGGCACCGCCGTGGTCAGCGCGACAGACGGCTCGAGCGGATCGTCGGAGGCCGTGGGCGCTGCGGTCGCCGGCGGCATCGCGCTGGGCATCTCGGCCGCGACGGTGAACAAGAGCAGCCTCATCGGGGCGACGCTCACATCGACGGCCGACATCGGCGGCTTCAATGCCGCCTCGCTGAACGCGGCCGGCAGCGGCAAGCTCACCTCCAATGCCATCGCGGGTGCGGGCGGCGGCATCGTCGCCGGGGCCGGAGCCGGAGCCACGTCGACGGACGAGACCACACTCGTCGCCGAGGCCGGACGCCAGGCGTTCAACGCCGCGACCGGCGTGGCCGCGCCCACGTCCGCGCCGAAGGTGCGGATCGGAAGCGGCGGCCTCACCATCGCGGCCACCGCGACCCCCGAGGTCGTGGCCGATGCGATCGGTGTCGCCGTGTCCGGCAACGTCGGTGTCGGCGCGTCCGTGGCGCTCGCCACCGCGCGCCAACGCGTGACGGCGCAGTTCGACGACAGTGCTCAGATCAGCGGCGGTCCCCTCAACCTGTCGGCCAAGGTGCTCCTACCGACGAGCGGGACGAGCGCGGACGCCGAGGCGAACGGCGGATCGGGCGGCTTTCTGGCCGGCATCCAGGCGACCTACGCCGAGGCCAAAAGCAACAACACCGTCCTGGCGCGCCTCGGCGACAACGTCGTGCTGCCGACGGGCGACGTCAGCGTCCAGGCGCTCACGAACACGAAGCAGAACGCGCTCTCCACGGGCGTCTCGGCCGGTGCCCTGTCGATCGGCGTCGTGATCACCAAAGCCAACTCCGACAACACCACGCAGACGCAGATCGGTGCGGCCGTCACCTCCAACAACGGACGAACCGGCGACCTCACGGGTACGGCCGGCGGCAAGGACACCAACGTCGCGGATGCCACCGCCGGCGCGGGCGGTGTCGTCAGCGGCTCGGGCGCCGAGGCGACTACGAACGGCACCTCCACTGCCACCGTCACGGTCGGCGACGGCAGCCAGCTATACGCCAACACCATTGGTCTCTCGGCGAGCCACGAAACCGAGTACGCCGCCCGCACCAATTCGGTGAGCGCCGCCGCCCTGAACGCCAGCGCGTCGGTCACGAGCAACGACATCGTCTCGAACGTCGGCGTGACCGTCGGCAAGGGCGTCCGCCTCGACGCCAAGGGTCTCGGCCTGGGCGATTGCGTCACCACCTCCTGTGCGCCCGCCGTCGATGTCGTGGCGATGAACACCTTCCGCAGCGTCAATCCCGGCGAAAGCGCGACGGGCGGCGCCGGCGGCCTCCTGACCGGTGCCGCCTCGCAGGCGACCACGAACATCAACCAGTCGGGCGGAGCGGCCAAGGTCGCCTTTGGCGACGATGCCAGGGTCTATTCCGGATTCGATCCCGGTCTGGCGCCCGGCAGCATCCGCGTCCTCGCCGCGAGCCAGGTCTTCGCCACCGATGCCGTGTCGCTGACCACGGGTGGTCTCATCCAGGGTGCGGGCGTGAACGCAACCTTGCGGGGCAAGCTCGACAACGCCGTGACCATCGGCACCCGCGCCGACTTCTACACGGCCGGCGCCCTCGATATCGGCACCACCGCGACGGCGGCGGTGACGCAGAGCGCCAACGTCGCGACCTACGGTCTGGCGGCCGTCGGTTCGGCCTCGGCCACCGCCGACATTACCTCGAACCAGTCCGTGATCCTCGCTGACGGTGCCTCCGCGTCGAACAAGTCGACGTTCGTCGGCCTTTACGACGTAAACATCAACGCGGGCCGCTCCGCCCTCAGCGGCGTCAGCGATACGAGCCTCTCGGTGAATGCCAGCGCGCAGGGGTCCGTCCGTGGCCTCATCGCGGTTCCGGTCGCGTCGGCGACCGGCCGCATTACCAGCAACGCCACCCTCACCGTCGGCAACAACATCGACGTCATCAGTGCCCGCGATGTCTATCTCGGCTCCTACACCGGCTCGACCAACGCCAATGCCGACGGCACGGGCCGCGGCTACCAGCTTGGCTTCATCCCGACGACGTCGCGGGACAGCACCACGCCCGTGGTGACCGCCGGCAATGTGACGATGAACGGCACCGCGACGGCGGGCTACTTCAACAACCAGCAACTCCTGTTCACAGGGGCCGGCAACGACATCTACGTCAACGGTGCGAGACTTGCGCCCGCGGCGACGGACTCGGTCGCCTCCGACGCGCGCGTCACCCAAGCCAACGGCGCGCCCGTCTACCTGCGCCTCGTGAACGACTTCGACCCGTCCATGTGGGTCAACCGCAGCATCCCGGGCGTCTCGGGGGACGACGCGGCGGCACGCTCCAACGCCATCGACGGCATCGTCTCCGGTACGACCCGGGCGATCCGCATCTCATCGCAACTCTACGCGGCGGGCGGCACGGTCACGCTGAACGCCGACACGCTGGCGGGAACCGGTACGCTCACCGCCAAGGGCAGCCCGACGATCAACGTCCAGAACACGACCTCGGCCTATCTCGTCCTCGACGGCGGCGCGATGATCCCCGATCGGCCGAGCGGTGCGGTCTACTTCACTGGCGGCGCCACCCGCGGCGGCCTCTCAGTTAACGAGAATCGCAACGCCACCAGCGCCGGCATCACGATCAACAACGCCTTCAACGGCACGGTCGGAAACAGCAATTACGGTCCGGCCCTGTTCGTCGGTGCAGCCGTGACCAATCTCGGCGGCTCAGTCGTCATCAACAACGCGATGGGGTCCTACCTCGCCACCGGCAACGTTTCGGGGCAGAGCGTCAACATCACCACGCCGAACGGGACCGTCACCATCTCGCCCAACGGGCCGGGCGGCATCTACAACAGCGGTGGCTCGCCGATGAGCGAATGGGGCCGCGCCATCGTGTATCCGGGTGGTAGCCAGGGACAGAGCGGTTCCGACGCCGAAGCGGCCGTGCATTATCTCGGCAATGCCATCTATCAGCGTGGCAACTATTACTATGGATCGACACTCAACAGTTCGGCGGATGCGAATCAGAGCGACTACAACGACAAGATGAATGTCGCCATCTATGGGCGAAACAATCGGCAGGGCGACAAAGCCCTCGTCCTGTTCGGCAACTTCCTGCCTTTCGGCGGCGGCAGCGGCAATCCGGGCGGCAGCGGGTCACGGGGCGATTACCGGCTGACCCGCGATGCTAACGGTGCGGAAGCGTGGTTCCCAAAGGTGCAGAACCGAGAGCTCTCATACATCCGGGATGTCTCGGCCGCGAATTTCTCGGGCAGCAACGCCAGCGCCGCCGTGCTCGGCTCCAGCGTCGTGATCAATGCCGCGACCATCAACGTCAACGGCACGATCAACATCGGACGGGTGACGGATTACAACGTCAACTTCGGTGCTTCCGCGCAGGCGACCTTCGACGGCTATGTACGGGCGGCCGCCATAGGCCAGCGCAGCGTTTACGACGTCACGTCCCTGCTGGCACCGAGCATGCAGAAGCTCGTCAATGCGAGCTTCGACGCTAGGTCCGGTCAGATCTCCCTATCCGACATCAACGCCTATGCCGGTGGCGGCAAACTCTACATGAGCGGCGCCATCATCAACACCAATGCAACCGGCGGTGGAATCAACGTCAATGGCGGCTACGGCCACGTAACGATCAACAACGCTACCGGCTACAGTCTCAATCTCGCCAATATAAACACCGGCAACAGCGACATCGCAAAGATCGGCGTCGCGACGGTGACGCTTAAGAACACGTTGATCCAAGACACGTCGCGCAATACATCGACGTTCGTCTATAAGCCTAACGATGGCGTCTACCGCTACATCACCGGAGATGGTGCCAAGCCAGCGGCAGACGCCGTCGGCGAGCGGATGGGCGACAGCGCGACCAGCTACAACACCGTTGCGGGCGCGCGTTATGACTGGACCATGCGGGCCAATTTGGAGCGGGATGTACAATACCCGTACAACACACCCTCCGGCTATCCGACGTGGCGGTTCTCGGGCCTCGATACGCAGAACCCCTGGAACTACGTGGACGCGAACGGCAACCTCACGAAGGACCCTGTCGGTCGTGTGAGTGTCGACCCGTCCCGCGTCGGCGTCCAGTTCTCGCAGAAGATCGACGGCGACGTGACCGCAATGACGGGCGTCTACGGTATTGGTTACAGAGCGCAGGGCCGCCGCGGTTTTGCGGAAACTTCGGATGGCTCGGGGCGGTACAGCTTCATCTACCCGACCAAGGCCTTCTTGCAGATGGACATGTCCGTAAAGGCGGACAACGCGATCAGGCTAGGCTTCTCCGGGTTCAACAGCGGTGCCGTCTCCATCAACTCCAACGGCTCCGTAGTGCTCGGCGGCAACGTCGTGAACACCAGCGGCACGACCAGCATCAGCACCGGCGCCAACCTGACCCAGAGCGGCAACGCGACGATCCAGACCGCCAACCTCGCCCTCGCGGCGAATGGCGGGATCGGGACGGATGCCCGCGCCCTCCAGGCCTCTATCCTCGGCATCCGCAATCTCGATAAGTCCGTTGTCGCCGGAACCGATACCCTCGCCGCCATGGCCGGGGGCAACGTCAACATCGCGCTGAGCAGCGGCGCCACCTTGACGCAGGTCATGGCCGGCGCGGGCGCAGCGGATGTCCGTCTCGCCGCGGCGGAGTCGCTCGTGGCCGGCCGGGCGCCGGACTTCGGTCCGAACGCCGGCGTCAACGTTGCCGGGCGCAACGTGACCCTGTCCAGCGAACGTGGCACCATCGGCTCCTCCGCCACGCCGCTCGTCATCGCCACGCGCAGCACCTCGACGGACGGCTCCGGCCTGCTCGCACTGGCTCAGGGCGACATCGCCCTGAGCCAGAACGGGGACCTGCGGATCAAGCGGATCGCGTCGCTGGCGGGGGACGTGTCCCTCACCGTGACCAATGGCAACCTCTACGACGCGGCGAGCCAGGTCTCGTCGAAGGCGATCTCGCCCGAGCAGGTGGCGGCCATCTCGAAGACCCTGCGCCTGACCAAGGAAACCGGGGCCGATCAGGCGGTCCAGGAAACCAAAACCGCTTTCGAAACCCTCGTGAACCGAACCCTCGCCGATTACGACGGGTTCGTCCGCAACAGCTCGGCGCGCAGCGTCGACCTCGTGCAGCACGATCAGAACGCCCTCGCCCTGCTCTCGGCGCTCGCCGAAGCCAACAAGGTCACGTCGGCCCGGAGCGCCGCTAACGGCGGACAGGCCTACACCGGCAGCAACGCGGCGGACGCGGCGGCCTACGACAGAAGCCTGAACCTCGGTGCCGGCGGGTTCAATCTGTCGGCCGCGGGCGTCGAACTCTACCGCGCGCAGGCGGCCGCCGACCTCAACAAGGCGGCCGGCAGCGTCAGCGCGGCCGACGTCCAGGCCTGGGCGAACGGCAAGTACCTCGGCTACGTCGGCGTCTTCACGCGGGCCTACGGCACGGATTGGCAGGGCAAGGTCGATTCCGGAACCCGAAGCACCTTCCGGATTGATCCGCAATCGGATCTCGCGGCGCAGCTCTCCCGTGATGCGACCTGGACACCGACCCAGCTCCTCCAGGCCGTCGATCGGTCGGCACTCCAGCCGGTCCAGGGAACCGTGGGCGGCAATGCGACCGCCAACATCTCCGGACGTAATCTCAATCTCTCGGTCGGCGGCAACGTCGGCGTGCTGGCGTCCCCCGTCGTCATCGCCCTTTCGGATCTCACCAACCCCGACAAGCCGCTACCGACGGATCAGCTCGCCGCGCTCGCGTCGGCGACAACCCCGGGCTCCATCACACTCTATGGCGCCAAGAAGGACGGAGCCGCCCTCGCCGACGGGACCACGCTGACCAGCCTGACGGGTGGAGAGTCGATCAACGGCATCAAGATCCGCCAGGTCAATCCGCTCTACCTCAACGCCAGCGGCGCCGTCAGCCTGACGTCCGGCGGCGTCGTCTTCCTGAACGGCACGACGAATTCCTCGGTCACGATCGCCAAACTTCAAGCCAACGGTGCCGTGACCGTGGAGGCCCCGAACTCCATCCTCCGCGGCGCCGGAACCAGCGACGCCCCGCAGATCGTCACGAGCAAGGGCGACATCAATCTCTCGGCCGGCAGCGGCAGCATCGGTGCGGCAGGCGCGGGCGGGACCCTGTTCTACCGGACGCCCGGAATCCTTAATTCCGCGTCGGCCGGCACCAACATCTACCTCGCGACCCCGGACGCGATGACGCTCGGCCGTGTCTTCGCCGGTGCGACGGCAAACCTGAGCTCTACGGGCGGGAGCATCACCGGCACCCTGCCCGGCATCACCGTTGCTGCGAATGCAATCGTCCTCGACGCCAAGACGGACGTCGGGACGGCGGCGACCCCGTTGCAGGTCCAGGTCGGTGCAAGCGGCAAGCTCACCGGACGGGCGCGCGGCGGTTTGGCCAACGTCTATGCCCCGACGCCCATCGGACGTCCCGGCGTCGGTCTGCAGACGGGCGACTTCACCGCACAGGGCGATCTCACGGTGAAGGCGGACAACGCTCTGAGCGTCGACGGGACCCTCAAGGCGGAAACCGGTCGCGTCCAGATCGACGCCAACGCGCTCGTCATGACCAAGACCAGCACAGTCTCGGCCGCGACGACCATCGACGCGCTGGCCCGTGGCGGCGATGCGGTGATCGGCCGACTCGCGACCACCTACGACGCCCAAGCGCCGGCCGAGACGATCCGGCTCACGGCCACCCTCGGGTCGATCCTCAGTGCGGGCCTCATCGATGCCAACATCGACGCAGGGTATGGCCGCTCCGCCGTCAAGCTGAACGCCGGTGCGGCGATCGGTACGAGGGCCCTGCCCATCACCGTCCGGGCCGGAACCCTGACGGGCCTGGCAACGGCCGGCGACATTATGCTGACCGCCCGCTCGGCCCTGTACAGCCCGAGCCTGAGCGCCCAGCGCGGAGCCATCGTCATGGTCGGCGAATCCGATCTCACGCTCGACTCGGTCCTCGCCGGAACGACGGCCGAGATGCGCGCGGCCGGCAAGCTCACCGTCGCCGCCTCGACCAGCGTCGCCGCTCAATCCGCGACGGCTACGGGTGACGTCAACTTCGGCCAGATCGCCGCGGGCGGCGCCGTTGGCACCATCACTGTCCGTTCCGACACCGGCTCGGTCACCGGAACCTATCTGCGGGCCGTGGGCCTCACCACCGTCAACGCCGATCTCGGCTCCATCGCTATCGACCGGGTCGACACGCGCGGCGCCGTGATGAACGCCGGCTACAATCTCACCGGCAGGGCCCTGTCGAGCAGCGCCGGCGACGTGATCATGAACGGCGGCACCCTCGCTTCGGGTGTGGGAGGACGCTTTGACTGGTCGTCGATCAGCGCCTCCGGGGCGTTTGGCGCCAACTGGTCCGGGACGTTCAACGCGAACGCCCTCAGTGCGCGTGGCCTCACCGTTACGGCGAGCGATGCCGTCACGCTGGGAACCTTCACTTCGTCGGACATCGCCCGCATCGCCACCGGGACGAAGGCTTCCCTCGGCAGCGGCACCAGCGCGAAGACCATGGAGATCACCGCCCCCGGGGGCATCGGCTTCAGTACGCTGACGACGACGGACACAACCGGCGATCTCGTCCTGACCTCTGCCAACGCGGCGGTCTCGGGTGCCACCATCCGCAGCCAGCGCAACACCACGATCAACGGTGCGGGTATCGCCGTCACGTCGTCCCTCACGGCGATGAATGCCGGTAAGGTGTCCCTGACTTCGACGGCCGGCATCACCGGCAAGACGCTGAACGCCGACTCGGCGACGCTGCGCGCGGCGGACGCCGTGACCTGGACCGATCTCACGGTGCGTAACCTCGGCGAGGTGGCCTCCTCCGGCGGTGCCGTAACCTTCGGAACCTTCCGTACCGCGGACGCCAAGATCGCGGCCGCCACGAACGCGACGCTGGGCGTGCTCTCGGCGACGCGCTCGGCCCAGATCGAGGCTACCACGGGCAATCTCGACGTGAGCAGTCAGGCCCTCAACATCGGAACGACCCTCACCACGAAGTCGGGCGGGACCACCAAGCTCGCGGCGATCAACGCCAACGGCGCGGTCGCCCTCGCCTCGGACGGCGCCATGACCCTGAACTCCGTCCGGTCGGGCGGAGCGCTCACCCTGGTCGCGGGCGGGGCGCTCACCCTGACCCAGGCCACCGCCGTCGGTACGACCCAGCTGAGTTCGCAGGGGGCACTCACCTTCGATCAGGTGACGACGACGGGCAACGCCGCCGCCGTGGGGATCAGCGCGACGGGCGTCCTGACGGGCCGGCAGGTCACGTCGGCGGGCGACACGACCCTGTCCGGAGCCACCGTCTCGGTCCGTGACGGCATCACGGCGACCGGTGCGGGAAATCTGTCCGTCACCGCACAGGGCGCCCTCACCCTCGGGAGGACCACGGCCCGGGGCAACGTGACGACCCAGTCCGGCGGGGTTCAGAAACTCAATGCCGTAACGAGTTCCGCCGGTGCGGTCTCGCTCTCGAGCCTGGGCGGGCTGTCCGCGACGGACGTGAGCGCCAAAACCACGACCAGCGTCGTCAACGGTGGAGCCGGCGACGTCGTCCTGACCTCGGTGACGGGGGCGGACGTCGTACTCGGCAGCGACAACGGCCTGACGGTGGACCGTCTGACGACCCGCAACACCGCGAAGCTGATTGGCAACCAGATCCTGATCAAGACCCTCCAGCAGAGCGGCGATGCGAGCGCAGACCTCATGCTGGACATCTACGGCCCGCTCCAGGCGCTCGCCACTTCGGCGTCGGTGAACGTGCAGACGTCGCGCGGGGTCAAGGTCGGCACCGTCAAGGTCAAGGATCTGCGCATGACCGTCAACGGTCAGGCCCGCTGAAGGCCGCGCGCACCCGTGGCTTTCTCGAACGTCCACCGGTGGCGCGGTCGTGAGGCCGCGCCGCCGGTGAACGGTCTTCGCTTTCGCATCTTCCGCTCGCGTCTGGACAATCATGCGTCACTTCAGCCGCACGGCCGTGATCGTTGGTGCGGTCGCACCGGTCTTCGCAACCCTCCAGGCGGCGGCTCAGCAGCTGCCGCCGCAGATCGATGCCGGCACGATCCTGCGGCAGAACCAGCGCAACGAGCGCACCCTGGACGACGCCACCCGGCGCCTCGAGGGCGGTGTTGCCCTGCCCGCCCGGCCCAAGAACACCGTCATCGCCCCCGGGGGGGCGACGTTCACCCTGAAGAGCATCGTGTTCACGCCGTCGGAGTTCCTCTCGAAAGCGGAACTCGACGCCCTCGCGGCGCCCTTGCTCGGCCGGCCCATCGATCTGTCCGAAGTTCAGGCGCTCGTGAACACGATCAACGACCGCTACACGGAACTCGGCCACATCACCGCCAGCGCGACGATCCCTCCGCAGACCCTCGAGGGGGGGGCGTTCACGATCCGCCTCGTCGAAGGCCGGGTCGGTCAAGTGAAGGTGGAGGATGCCGACCGGTCCCTCGACTACGTCCGCCGGCGTATCGTCGTCGAAGAGGGACGGGTGATCGACGTGCCGCTCCTCACTGATCGGATCCAGACGTTCAACCGGACCGGCGAGACCCAATTGCGGCTCGGCCTGCAGCCGGGCGCGCAGTTCGGCTTGAGCGACCTGACGCTCTCCGTGATCGAGCCGGCGCGAAACACCCTGCAACTGTTCGGCGACAATTACGGCGTGCAGACCGTGGGGCGCCACCAGGGCGGCGGCCTATTTCAACATTTCGGTCTGCTCGGCCTCGACGACCGGCTTCGGGTCTACGGCGTCCAGGCCGCGGGAAACGGGACCGAAAACGTCTCGTATTCCTTTGCCGCAACACCCACTGGCGGACGGATCGGCCTGAGCTATACGCGGTCCGACATCCAGGTGATCAGCGGCCCCTTCGAATCCCTCGATATCCGGGGCCAGTCTCAGAACGGAGCGATGACGCTGACCCAGCCCCTGTACGGGGACAAGAACTGGCTGTTGCTCGCAAACATCGGCGGTGCGCTGAGCGGTTCAATTACCAAGCAGGATACGGTCAAGATCACCCGCAACACGACGGAGCGGGCCAATTTCGGCATGACGCTTTCGTATTTCGGCGAGACGTTCAGTGTCTCCGTCACGCCGACGTTCTCGCGGGCGCACTCGAACCTGCGCGTCGCGGAGCGCGACGTCGACTTCAACCTGTTTTCGGGGTTCGGCTCGGCGTTCGTGCAGTTGCCGGAAAACTTCTCCCTCCAGGCGACGGGGGCCTGGCAGTTCTCGAATGCAAAGCTGCTCGCCGGTGACCAGTTGTTCCAGATCGGCGGCCCGGGCTCGTTGCGGGGCTACGCGACCAGCGGATTCGCCGCGTTCGGGGGATACTATACAACGACGGAACTTCACCGTTCGTTGTCCGACCTCGTTCCAGGACTCGACCTCTACGGATTCATCGACCACGGCTCGGTGTATACACCGAACCCACGGCAGACGATCCTGACCTCGACGGGCGTCGGCCTGTCTTACACGTTCGACCGGCGCCTGAGCGCAGAGGTGGCCGCCGGCTTTCCGCTCACCCGGGTCGGGGCACGCCCACAGGATTACTTCGTCTATGGGCGCGTTATTCTGTACGTGTACTGAGAGTAGGCAAATGGACAAATCGTCCCTCACAACGATGTCGCCGTGGGCACCAAACTGCGATCCCGGCAGGCCCGACAATGTCGCGTCTCTCAAAACCGCCGATCACCCTCGGATCGCACTCGGCGCAGGTCCCCTTTTCCGGAAAGTACGGTGAGTCTATCGAGCGCGGCCGCTCGGAGGCATTGGGCCGAAGCGGATAGGACCCATTTGATTGCAATATATCTATTCAATCCCGGAAAACTTTAGAATCGCCGCAAATCAACTGGGCGTCGTTAGAAGACAGGCGCGATCGACCAGCGACAAAGCGTTCGCAACGAAACGGTCGAACGCGGTCACACAGTCCGGTGTGAGGTGGTGGAACACTCCGTCCCGCCTTGAACGTACCATGAGCCCCGCCTCCTCGGCGTCGCGCAGGATGTTGCGGACATGGGTGCGGGACATACCCAGGCGGGTTCCAAACTCGACGAGGGAGGTTTCCCGCGCCGCGTGTTCCGAGCGCGTCGCGTCGAGAGCGACTAGTTTGAAGAGGATCTGGATCGCGCAGGTCCGATCGAAAAAAATCGTGAGGTCGCGGTTCTGCGGTAGAAGGCTGGTCGCCCAAGGGAAAATGGCGGTTGTCACCTTCTGCCGAACCCGCTGACATGCGCGATATCGCTCGAGAAACAGTGCATACCGCGCTCCGCCGAAGAGGAGATCGAGGGCGCGGAAGAATGGTAGGATCATTCGATAATCTTGCGTGATCATACGCTCGGTCGGCTTAAGCAGACGCACTCTGCGGTCATCGGCGATTCTTTGCAGAACGATGTAGTCCGTTGCCGCGAGCCAAGCGAGGACATCGTCGATGTGCCGGGAACTGGCGAGCCCACATCGGTCTATTTGTCCCTTGAGCCGGTTGACCGTTGGCCAAGTCGTCCGGTCCTGCGGATTGTAATCGGCCCACAGACCCATGACGAAACTGAAGATGCCTAGCCTCCCTGCTTCCACCAGCATGCGATTCACACCGGGAGCGTTGTCGTAGATATCCATCATTCCGGAGACGAACGAAGCCCGCGCCTCCGGATAGCGCAGATGGGCAAGTATAGCGTCTGCCCTCTGGTGCGTCGGCGGAATTGAAAAAAAATCGTCCGTATTTCGCTGACTCGGAACAATATCCGGCTCATCCGATCCAAACTTCAACGCTACTTCGGACCATTTGGCGCTGCCGGACATCGGCTACTTCGGACTCCATATCAAATTATCTAAGATTATATACAGTGCTGTATTACAAAAATTCGCTAGATTTATGAGATTTATTTTCAGCTTTTCATCATTTTAAATGGAATTATTTCAAATCGATTTGGTTTTCCGCCGAGCAACCTGCGTGTGATCTTCGAGAGGCTATTCCATGAGGATCTAGGCATCTTGGTATGCCCAGGCAAGCCGGTTCGGCGGCATCCGACAAATTATGGGACGCTGAGACAAGACTAAAATTTCGAACGGGGCAGGCCGCACTATTTTTCCGAAAAATAGGGCAAAAAGATTCGGCACCGTTGATCGGGTAGGAGCGCCGGGTTTTGCTGATCGGCCCATTCGGAGAAGCATTGTTCCCCGCAGATGAGCTTGCGTATCCTTTTGAGGCCGCCGCCGTCACGCATCTTCACGGTGGTATAGTGCGCAGCCGATTGACCGCCGGTTGTCGTGCCCCGTCGAGCTGGCTGGACGACGATCGCCGGGGCCATCCGTGTGGATCGGCGTCGAAACATGGGTTTGACTGAATCTCGGTGCAGGCGAGTTGATGGATCTCGGCTTCGGCTGACGGAGATCCTGCAATGCCCCGTAGCCTGTGTCCTAGGTCATGAACCCATGAACGGTGTTTGGATCGATTGAGGCGGCGGGGTCGTTTTCCTTAAGCTTGGAGGACGCGATGGGACGCTACGATCTGACGGACAAGGAATGGGCGGCGATCGAGCCGGTGCTGCCGACGGACGTGCGCGGTAAGGACCGGGTTGACGACCGGCGGGTGCTGAACGGGATTTTCTGGCGTCTGCGCACGGGCGCGCCGTGGGCGGACATCCCAGCGCGGTATGGTCCGGTCACCACCTGCGGCAACCGCTTCCGGCGCTGGCGTAAGCGCGGGGTCTGGGACCGGGTTCTGGCTGCCGTATCAGCGGCTTATGACGGCGACATCCAGATGATCGACGCCACGAGCGTGCGCGTGCATCAGCACGCGGCTACCGCCAAAAAAAAGACGACCGATCCCGTTGCATGGGTCGCTCGCGCGGCGGCCTGACCACCAAGATCCACGCGCTCGTCGACGCCGAGGGCCGGCCCATCGCCCTCAAGCTGACCGAAGGGCAGGCCCACGACGGCAAGGCCGCCGACGATATGCTGGGCGACCTCGGCAACGGTCAGATCCTGCTCGGTGATCGAGCTTATGACAGCGACAAACGCCGTCAGCGGCTCGCCGAGCAGGGCGCCTGGGCCAATGTCCGGCCGATGCCCAACCGCAAGAACGTCCCTGCCTTCAGCGCCTTCCTGTACCGCTATCGCAATCTCGTCGAACGCTTCTTCAACAAGATCAAACACTTCCGCGCTGTCGCAACACGCTACGACAAGGACCCGGAAAACTACCTCGCCAGCATCAAACTCGCAGCCGTCCGAATCTGGCTACGAGCTAATGAGTCTACGACCTAGTTCCATCATCCCTCGTGGACTCGTCGTCGATCATATTGAGGTCGGGTCCGGTCTGACCATCACCGTCCGGCCAATCGCCGCATCCGCTCGGTGCCCGGGCTGCGATCAGTCCTCGTCTCAAGACCATAGCCACTACACCCGCATCCTGTCGGATCTGCCGGTTGCTGGGAGACGCGTCGCCCTCGATGTCCGCGTCCGTCGTTTCCGTTGCATTGGGTCGGACCGCGGGACCGAGATCTTCGCAGAGCGGCTCGGATCTGACCTGGCCGCCGCCTACGCCCGGCGCACGGCCCGACTCGACTGCATCGTGCATCATCTTGGCCTTGCCCTCGGCGGGAGACCTGCAGCCAGCATCGCCCGACGGCTCATGGTCCCGGCCAGTCGAGATACGATGCTGCGGACCGTGCGCCGGCGTGCCGTCCGTCCGGTGGAGTGTCCGAGCGTAATCGGCATCGACGACTGGGCCTTCTGTCGGGGACAGCGTTACGGCACGCTGGTCTGCGACCTGGAACGGCGACGTGTCATCGCCTTGCTACCAGATCGGGAGAGCGGCCCCTTCGAGGCATGGCTTGCGGTTCATCCCGAAATCACCGTCGTCGCCCGTGACCGCGGTGGTTGCTACGGCGAGGCAACGACGCGGGCGCTGCCCAAGGCGATCCAGGTCCTGACCGATGGCACTTGGCGGAGAACGCCAGCGCCGCCTTCCTCGATGCGGTGCGCAAGTCGATGGCTGCCATCCGCACTGCGGTGGGAGCCGCGACGATCGATCCCGAACGGCTGACCTGTGCCGAGCGCCTGCAGTATGACGGCTATCTCCGGAGAAAGGCGACGGGCGAGGCGATCCTGGCCCTGTCGCGACAGTGCATGCCGATCAAGAAGATCGCTCGGACCACCGGGCATAGCCGCAAGCTCGTGCGCAACGTGCTGCGGGGTCTGACCTGCGACGTGTTCCGCGCGCGTTAAAACAGCCTGGACGCCTGCCTGCCCCAACTCGATGCCGAGTGGGTAGGCGGCGGTCGCAACGCGGCCGAACTCTGGCGTCGGCTCCGCGTCCGCGGGTTCACCGGCAGCCTGCGGGTGGTCGGGGAATGGGCGACGCGCCGCAGGCGCGGCGAGCGCGCTCCGGAAGGATCGCCGGGTAAGGTGCCATTGGCGCGCATCCTCTCTCGGCTGATGACGACGGGGCGGGACAACCTGCCGAAGGCCGAAGCCGTCATCGTGGCGACCATCGAGGCGGAGGTTCCGATGCTCGACGAGGCGAGGTCCCTGCTGTCGCGCTTCCTAGACATGATCCGCGAACGAAGGCGACCCGATCTAGACACCTGGATCGAGGCTGCAGCCCGAAGCCTTCTATCGTCGTTCGCGCGCGGCTTGCTGAAGGACAAATCGGCCGTCGCTGTAGCTCTCACGCAACCATGGTCGAACGGCAGACCGAAGGGCAGATCACCCGGCTGAAGCTCGTGAAGCGGCAGATGTTCGGTCGGGCCAAGCTCGACCTGCTCGAAGCTCGGCTGAACGGCGCTTCATGAGCCGATGAGCATCAAGATTGCGCCAGACCCATCCTTCGACGCCGATCCACAAGTTGAGCTCGGCCAGTCCAACGATGGACCAAATTCGAACCAGGACTTACCAAATTAGAGCAGGCTGCGAATTCCCAACCGGCCGGTGATACAGCGGGCTGGCGGAATTTTGCTCATAGTTACAGGAGGGGCTGTTTGTAATGGCGCTGAAAGAGGCCGTCCGTTGCGCTTTTGGTGGGTTCAAGTCCCAGGGGCCCCACACGCCGACGTGTGTTGTCCGGCCGAGGGCATCATGGCTAATGCCTTCCGCTAAACGGGTCGGGTGGCAGGGGTTCTGGTCCTTTGAGTACAGAAGAGACGACGGGTGAGGCGGGCCTGCCGCACTTCTTCCTGACGACGTCGGGTTTGCCGCCCGGAGAGGCTTTCGAGCGGTGGCGCACCCTTCTGGCGCCGATGTACGAGACCGTTCCGACGACGCCGTCTGCCCCCCTGCCGTTCGGCGCCAACATCGCGTACCAGATCGGCGACCTCGTTACCCACCGCACGGCGCTCTCGACCCAGCGGCTCCTGCGTGACCGCCGACGCGTCGAGGCCGGTCCCGACCACTACATGGTTCAGCTCTACCGGTCCGGCCGCTTCCAGGGAACGGTCGGTGGCAAACCCCTCTCGGCCTCGCGCGGCACCGTGACCCTCATCGGCCGCCGTCACTTGCTCGACGGCCTGCTCGACCGAGCCGATGCAATTGGCATCGCCGTCCCCTTCACGCGCCTCCACGGATTGTCGATCGAGACTCACGACCTGCTCTTCGATGCAGCCCGGAACCGGCTCCTCGCCGCGCGCATCCTGGACATCTACCGCCGTTTGCCGACCACGCGCGCCGACAAGGCCTCAGCCCTCGCCGATGATCTCGTCGCCTTCCTGCACCGCCTCCTCGACGGCTCGCAGGCTAAGGATGTCCTGGACGGCCTCGAACTCGACGGAGGCCATAGGGCGCTGGCCAGGATGGTCGTCCAAGCGAACCTGTCGCGGCCCGATCTGTCACCCGAGTTCATCGCCGGGGAGATCAGAGTCTCGCGAGCCACGCTCTACCGAATGTTCGAGCCAGAGGGGGGCGTGATGCACTTCGTGCAGGGCGAGCGCCTGCTAGCGGTGCGCGACGCGCTTGCCGATCCCATGGAGATGCGAACCCTTACCCGGTTGGCCGAGGTCTTCGCGTTCAGCAGCGCCTCGCAACTCAGCCGCAGCTTCCGCAACCGCTACGGCGTCCCACCTCAAGTCTGGCGTGGCGAGCGGCGGGTAGTGGCTCAGAGGATCGGCGGTCAGGGGACTGTGCAACACGTCTGGAAGTGGCTGCGTGAAACGTGATGACCGCATCGGGGTGTGCCTAGGAGATTGACGCCGTGATACGGCGGCTGAAATAATCTGGGCCCATGAGGAAGGCCGCGGCTGAAGTCCAGGATGATGCCCGTCAGAATTTATCCTTGCGCCAAGGCGGGCTTATATACAATAAATTTTTGGGCCATTATTTAGAGCGCCTAACGAAACCGGCGGTTGGTGCGTTGATGAGGTATGGCGAAGTTCCTCGTTCCCGACGATCTCTGGGCGGTGATCGCGCCGCTGCTGCCACCGGCTCGGGCGCGTCCGAAGGGCGGGCGACCGTTGATCCCGGACCGGGCGGCGCTGACCGGCATCCTGTTCGTGCTGCGCACCGGTTTGCCGTGGGAGTACCTGCCGCAGGAGATGGGCTGCGGTTCGGGGATGTCGTGCTGGCGACGGCTGCGTGATTGGCAGAGGGCAGGCGTATGGGCGGCTCTGCACCGCGCCCTGCTGGAGCGGCTGGACGGCGCCAGACAACTGGACTGGAGCCGTGCGGCACTCGACAGCGCCAGCCTGCCGGCGAAAAAAGGGGGGCGGCGACCGGCCCGAACCCGACGGACCGGGGCAAGCCGGGCACGAAGCGCCACCTCGTCGTCGATGCCCGCGGCACGCCGCTCGGTGTTGTCCTGACCGGGGCCAACACTCACGACAGCACCCAACTCATTGCGACGCTCGACGCGATCCCGCCAGTGCGCTCGGGCCGTCGTGGACGCCCGCGCCACAGGCCCGGCAAGCTGCACGCCGACAAAGCCTACGACCACCGCCGCTGTCGCCAGGAATGCCGGGCCCGCGGGATCGCCCCGCGTATCGCTCGCCGGGGGATCGAGAGCAGTCAACGCCTGGGCCGCCACCGCTGGGTGGTCGAACGCACGCTGGCGTGGCTGGCTCGCTTCCGGCGGATGGCTATCCGCTACGAACGCCGCGCCGACATCCATCTCGCCTTCACGACGCTGGCCTGCGCCCTCGTCACTCTCAACCAATGCAGGCGGTTCTGTTAGGCGCTCTTATCCTAAAATTTATTCAGTTATATGCCGATATTGCAAATCCTGTAGCGTATCAGCGTCAACTTTATTTTTATTGATCTCGCGTTCGGACCGACCGTTGGAAAGGCAGCGAACGTCATGTCAGGCTCTGTGAGGCTCTGCAAAGTCAACGGAGCTACCGAGCGGCATGCAGCATTGCACTTTTTCGATCTTCCAAAGAGGCACTTAGCTGAGTTCGAGTTGTCGCTGTGCGACTAGAGCCGTGCCCTTTCAGGTTGGATCATAGGCATCGTATCCAGCGGCGATGAGATAGTTCCGGCATTCGTCAGGCCTGAAAGCCGCGAAGGCGTCCCGGATGGCGATGGTCAGGTCATCGGCGGTTCGCGCTGCGGCGGTCCGGAGAAGGGCTTTCGCTTTGGCGAAGACCTGTTCGATGGGGTGAAGTCCGGACTGTAGGGGGGGAAGGTAGAGCACCCGTGCGCCGACCGCCTCAACGGCTTCGCGCACCCCAACGACCTTGTGGGCTTTCAGATTGTCGAGGATGACGGTGTCGCCGGGCTTGAGCACAGGAGCTGACCTGACCGGTATTTTGGACCGAGCCAATTGGAAGGCTACTGCATGGTGGCGGCCATGGGTAGCCGGAAGGCCAGATCCGGGAGGGTGACAGGCGC
>NZ_LMMI01000029.1:0-28054 GCF_001422775.1 Methylobacterium sp. Leaf87
CGGCTATGCTGCCGGCGAGTGGTCGGGGTCCACATGGCACGTCCAGATGAGGCTTCAGCACCCTTCTGGAATCACCGCCATCCCGGCCACTCAACCCCAGCCGGACATTATCGGACGGGCTCTTAGTACTACTGTGTCATAAAGTTTGGGTGTAGAGTTGGTGACTCGATCTCGTGATGGAGCGAGGCATGGATCGCTTGAACTCCCCGCTGGCTGCTGACCAGCTTCGTTTTGCAAGATATCTGGAGGCTTTGTCAGGCGTCCTGGGCCATGCCGATCGGATTGCGCCGCTGAAGGCCTACTGCACGGGCCTCCTCCTGCCGGGTGCTCGCAAGAGCATCGAGCCGATGGCGGCCCGGATCGCGCCGGCGCGTGTCCAAGCCACCCATCAGGCGCTGCATCACTTCGTGGCCAAGGGCGAATGGTCGGACAGCGCTTTGCTGGCCCGAGTCCGCAGCGAGGTTCTTCCTACGATCGAAAGCCAGGGCCCGATCCAGGCCTGGATCGTCGATGATACGGGCTTTCCCAAGAAGGGCCGCCATTCAGTTGGAGTGGGACGGCAATACTGCGGCCAGATCGGCAAACAGGACAACTGCCAGATCGCCGTGACGCTCTCTGTGGCCAACGCCCAGGCCAGCCTGCCGGTGGCCTATCGCCTCTACCTGCCGGAAGCCTGGGCCTTGGATGCCGAGCGGCGCGGCAAGGCCGCCGTGCCCGAGGAGATCGGCTTCCGGACCAAGCCAGAGATTGCGCTGGATCAGATCCGGGCGGCCTTGGCCGATGGGGTGCCGGCCGGCCTGGTTCTGGCTGATGCCGGATACGGGATCGACACGGCCTTCCGTACGGCGCTGACGGCTTTGGGCTTGCGCTACAGTCTGGGCGTTCAGTCCTCGACGAGCCTGTGGGCCCCAGGATCCGCACCGCTGCCGCCTAAACCCTGGAGCGGACGCGGGCGCCCACCCACCCGGGTACGACGGAGCCCCGAGCACAAGCCACTCTCGGCGGAGACGCTGGCCCGGTCTCTGCCGGAGACTGCCTGGCAGCGGGTCACGTGGCGCGTTGGCACGAACGGTCTACTGACCTCGCGCTTTGCGGCCGTGCGGGCGCGCCCGGCACATCGGGATGAACTGCGACACGAGCCGCGTCCCGAGGAGTGGTTCCTGATCGAGTGGCCGGAGGGCGAGGATGCGCCGACCAAGTACTGGCTCTCGACCCTGCCGCCAGAGACGCCCCTGGCCGAGTTGGTCAGCCGGACGAAACTGCGCTGGCGCATCGAGCGGGACTACCAGGAACTCAAACAGGAAATCGGGCTCGGCCACTACGAGGGGCGAAGCTGGCGCGGCTTCCATCATCACGCCAGCTTGTGCATCGCGGCCTACGGGTTCCTGGTCTCAGAGCGAGGCCGTTTTCCCCCCTCAGGACCAGAGATCGTCGAGCGGCAAGCGCTTGCCATACCCGCCGGTTACAAACCCCGTGGTGCTCCCGATCCGGCCCGAGCGACACGTGCCTGACTCCATCGCGACCCTGCGCCTACGGCTGGCACGGGCACTCACGCAAACCCTGCAACGATGTCCTTGCTGCCAACAAATTTGTGACACAGTAGTATTAGTAGGTCACGACTTTAGGAGGACGCCTGCTGAAGGAGTTGTCCAAGGAATGGTGCGGCTCGGGCCGCGGCATCGAATTGCGCGGCATCCGTGAGGCCGTGGCCCTGTCCCTCGTAGATTTTGATCTCATACGGGGTGCTCTGCTCCCGCAGCAGACGCTCTATTGTGTCAGCATGTGAAACGGGGGCGATGCGATCCGAAGCACCGTGCAGGATCAGAGTGGGTGGTAGCTGTGGACGCTGACCGGCGAACTCATCCAGCAGCGGGCCCGAGTAGCCAACGATCGTTCACACAGAGATGATAAAATATCCACCTTAACAAGACGTATCAATTGTATCTAATATCAATTGGAATTGCTATGTCAAAGACAATAGAGGTGTGTTACGCGGATGGTCTTTTAAGGCCTCAGCGATCAATTTACCAATATGAATATCGCCACCTCCGCCATTTTCAAGTAGCTTCAATGCCTCGAACCACATACTCCGGCCTGTCTTACCAAACGTTAGTTCAGCGAGATCGCCGCCTGCACGCTCCCAAATATCACGATCGGTTGGACCCGCCGGGTACAGAATGGGAAGCAGGCTTTGTAGTCGCGCTCGCCAGAGTGGACTAGGACTATGGTCATCTTCAGCCGAACGATTCCGGCAGAGCGCAATAGCATAGTTTGTTTCGATCTTGGTGCGTAGAACTGGATGTTGTCGACCGTTGGTCAAATCCGGTAGTTTTTCCGCAATATATTCATAAAGGCCGAAAAGCTTTACAATACCAGAGCCTTGAAAATCGGCGGCGCCGTCAAGTCCATTTAACAACACCGTTGTAAAGGCGCTGTTTCGGGCACCAGGGAGGATAAGCGAGGTTTCGTTGACCTTTGATGATGCGATGATCGCCCGTCCCGAACCTTGCGCTAACAACTCAAGCGCCGGTTCGCTCATAGTACGCTCCTCTTCATCGGACCCGTACGCGTCCTTGATTGTCCCCGCTCCCCCGGCATGGCAGGCATCGAGCAGCACTAGCAGCCGTCGAACTTTGATCCTATTGAGGCATTCGGACAATAACGCGGCCGCGATCGCACTCGTCTCTAACGCGTCGCGCCGGCCATCTACCGGGAGCAAATAGCTCTCATCGTTATCTGACGCACGCCAACCATGGCCGGAAAAATAGATGCAAACCATGTCCTCGTCCGACGCTTTTCCAGCTAGTTGATCCAGCGCGGCAACAATTGCCTCTCGCGTCGCCGCACCTTCGAGCAACAACTGGACCTTACGTGGATCGAAGCCGCAGCGCGCTGGCGATTGGAGCAGCGCTGCCAAATCTTGGGCATCACGGATCACTGCCTCCGAGAGCTTTCGGGCATGTGCATAGTTGGCAATGCCAATGATTAATGCATGGGCGTTGGTGAAGCTATGCGATGTCATAAGAAGGGCCAAAAACCACGACTCCTGCCCCTCGCCTCAGTAATATCCCGATCCTTCGCAATGAACTGCAGGTTAGGGTTGCTTTTAAAATCTTTTTGCATCTCGCGAAGGAGTGAAATCACAACGGGACCGTCGCCGCGCCGCACGAGTCTGATCGCATGGCGCCAGCGCTCGGAGCCGGTGGACCGAGCCAGAATATCAGAATTTGATCCGCCCGCACGCTCCCAAATATCACGATCGTCGGGCCCTTTAGGATAAAGGTCGGCGGCAAGATCAGCGAAGCTGCGCCATTTTTCTTCGGTATCCACTTCGCTCAGCCCCATCATCCAGCGCGACAACGGAGAAAACATGCTGGCGCAGACCTGAAGTGTGGCCTTTAACACGGGGATATCATAGCTGCGCTCCCGAACCGAGTTCAGCAACCGTGACCAGTTGCGATCGAGGATAATCCGCCCGAGCAGTTCGGCTTGCTGAGAGTCGGGAGGAGACGCCCGTGCCGCCAGATTGCTGAACCATGTCAGCGTACGTTCCTCGCCTAGTCCCCGAAGCGCTGCGATGGTGGCAAGCGCTTCGCCCCATCCCTGCCCCAGCTGAGGATTGAGGTACGCGGACTGCAGCACAGCTTGCTCGAGGCGGGAGTCGAGCGCTTCCGCATTACCCGCTGCGGTTTTCATCAGCCACCCCCGCGCGGTTGCATCGAGGAAGGGCTGGGCATCCTCGAGTTGCGGCCATAGCATGCCACGCCGCTCAAAGTCGGATAGGTCAGCCAGCGGTGTCGCCGCGAAGGCCGCGATCAGCGGGCTATGAATCGCGCTGCCATTGAGAAGTGCATCCAGGATCGCTCGACGAACGGCCAGAGGATCGGCCGGGGCCTGCCAACTCGCTGTGTCAATTGCGAGGGCCGCCACCCATATCCGCTGGATCGAGGGAAGCGCAAAGTCGAGCTTGGCGGCCAAAGAAAAATTACCAATAATTTCGCGTCCGGCAATAGTATCGAGTCGCGCATCATCATGGCTAGACGCGATCTTTAGGAGGTCATCGCTTGCCGCACTTGCAATTGCCGCAAGAATTCCTGCGCTAAATTTTGGATCTTTGTCGACTTTGAGCTGTTCGCGTACTGCCTCGACGGCGCCAGTCGAGCGCGCGAGCACAGCACCGTGCAGCGACAGCCAGCGTCTGTCGACAAAAGCAGGTAACAAGTCGGTCGAATATCTGATTAGCCTCTTCGGCAAGGCAGCGATCAGCGCTTCTTCGGCCGACTTCCCGACGGGGGTAAGCGCTAACAATGCAGGCAGTGCTTTGTCGTCCGCTTCGAGCCACGCCCAGAAAGCCTCGGCGAACTGCTTCAGCCGCGCTCCTTCTATTGCACCTCCCCCCGCAAGGATCGCCGAGCGCCATTCCTGGATCGCCTCTGACGGCCTGTTGCTGGCGACGATCGTCGCAAGCAGCGCCGGCTCTCTGCTATTGATTGGGTAGAACGCCATCCACTTGGTCACCGCTACCCAGAGCGCTTTGAGATCGTTGAAGCCCTCGAGTGACAGGTTACGCAGCAGCATGACCTGCTCCGCCGACGAGGAAGCGACCACGCTCGCTGTAGCGTCGACGAAGCCTGCCTTCGCGCCCCGACCCTGCGCGGGGTCGGGAGACAAGAGATTGATCAGGCGCAGGCCGGCAGCAAGCTCGGTGAGATCCGCGCCTGACTGGAGTAGGCGGCGAGCTTCGACCAGCCGCGGTAGGCTCTGTAACGTCGTGTCGACATGGCCGATAGACGCCGCAAACGCCCGCAGCGGTTCTGCATCATCAACCCCGCTAAGCACCCGTGCCGCGACGCTGTTCGGCGCGCTGCTTTGTTCGATGATTGGATAGCCGCGCCAGCGAACAGCGAGCGATACCGGCGTGCATACCAGTGCAGGGGTGGGTGGATCGACGATGTCGTCGGGCCCGAAACTCAGTCGAAAGGCAAAGTCCCGGCGCATCGACGGCCAGAGGTTGCGCCAAAGCGCGATTAGCATCGGCTCGATACGGTCCGGCCCTAGCCAGACGACCGGCTTCTTGCCACGACCTACCAGCAGGGCGGCAACTGCCTGAAGATCGCTCCCGTTATCGCCTTCGTCCCCGTCCTCGAGCACAAATGCCATAGGATCTGCTATCAGCTCAGCGCTGCTAGCCAGCTTTGCAATCAAGCGGTTGAGCGAACGGAAATTTTGCATCTCATCGAGCGGTGCGAACAGCGCATGAGCAATGACCATGTTGCCACGCGGCGCCGCCGTATCGTGAAAGATGCGGCCCAGTACATAATGACCCTGCGCAGGAAAACCACATAAGGCCGGTGACCACGCTACACCATGGGGTGGGCTGGACGGCAGGTCAAACCGGCCCGCTAGACTGTTCGCAAAACCGCGATCACCGCTCGCGCCCCTTAGTGCATGGCCATTGTTCACCTCCCCATAAATGGCGCTGTCGACCTTCATGAGCAAGTCATGCCGCCGCTAGCAGCCGGCTCACGGGCCATGTGATGTCTGCATCACTGACGCCATCGCGGCGGACGATATAGCCAAAGCTCTCAGGTCCCTTGATAGCATAGTCTTGATCGGCCTGCTGCTCACTGAGTGGACGCTCGAGCGCGGAAAGGCCGAAGACTGCTGGGCTGTCCCAGACGCTTTCGACAAAATCGCTGAACATGGGCAGGCTCGCCCGCAATGCCTCGCGCGGCTTGTGCTGGCCCTCGAGCTCGTCCCAGCAGCTCAATAGAATTGTTAGACTGGGTGTCACGACCTGGCCATCGCGCGAGGCAGGACTGATGTAAAGTAGCATCTGCAGCAACTCGATTAGCCTTGCCTGATCTGATGGTCGACGAGCGAGCGATGTGACCTGAGCCTTGCCCAGATCGACAAGCGGTCGTGAGAAAATGTCGTCGGCATTCTTCAGATCATGGAGGCGGACGAGCAGGATCCAGTCGGTTCCACCCTGGATACGATCACGCCAAGCGCCGGCAATACTATGATCGGCAATCATCCGTCTGACCTGCTCACCACCATAATCGGGCCAGACCAACTCAGCCTGCTGTCCCTGCGCATCGATCACAGGCCAGATGCTCTCCACATAGGTTTCCGACGGCGTATGCCCCGTCGCACGACCGTCCGAGAGGCTGTTTAGCGCTTGGTCGAACGGATCCAAATTGGTCGCTTGGCCAAACATTTTTAGCGAAGAGCGACCGATAATCAGGCGCTTGAGGAACTGGGCTCCATAATGCGTCTTGCCGACATTGGATTCACCAAGCAACAGGACTGAACGCTTCCGGGCGACCATTAAATTATCTCCGCCCATATAGGAATAGTGGATCAGTGGTTGTACCGCGCTTGCGAGCAACTGCCGTCCCGGGTCGGTCGAGGGCAAGCAACCAAGCGAACAGCGGCACAAACCCTGCGCCGGTTTGGGCATGCTCGTTGCCCCCTGAGAAGACGCTGGTTGTGAACTCGGCTGCATTGGGCATGTCGTCTAACATTGCGGAGCGGATCACCGTCTCCATCTCCTTGTTCACCGCGACATCTCCCTTAGTCCATACTAGAGCCACAGGGCGGCCCCGCCGTTCTGCCGAGATACGCTTGGTGAGCAACTGAAATTTGTTGCGCGCTTGACCGAGCTTCGGACCAGCTAGCGCTTGTCGATCGGCAACGATCAGAAATACATCGGCGTGTCGCGCGAGCCAGCGCGCGCCCTGAGCCTCGGAGGATTCGGCATTGACCGCCCATGTCTGAAACCATGCGCCGGGTGCGTCGGCGAAGAAAAGGTCGCGGGTCTGTCCCGGCGCCTCGCGCAGCGCGAGATGTAGCAGTCCGGGCACTCGAGAATCCCGTGTGCTAGTGTGAGGTGGAAATGATGGCAATTGCCCTGGTTGCCAGCGTAGCGAGCCGGCAATTGCTTCCCAGCCGGCAAGTGAATAGGAGCCATTGAACTGTTTGTGCTCCTCGGTCAGCATGCCTCGGCCGAGCAGCAAATACCAAGCGCCCAGCAAGGTCGTCTTACCAGCGCTCTCCGGTCCCGCAATCGCCACAGTCAGCGGTTTTTCTCGCCCCGTGATGAAATCAATATCGGCGAGACCTAAGGCATTGCCGGTCCAGGGCAGCAGAATCTCTTCGTCTTTGGTTCCCTTGGCTGGCGGCGTCTTGGCACTTCCCGCCCAGCGCGGGCAATGCGCCAGTTCGAGATGGCCGAGTGCACAACTAGTGTCCGGCGCGAAACAGGTGGGTTGCGGGCATTCATCCATGGGCTAGGCTTTGCTTCGACCGCGCTTACCAGCGCTGGCCCTAGTAGCGCGCGACGCTTGTAGTTCGCGGAACACATGCGCGCCCCATGCATTGGGGCGCATAGCGATCTTATCGTCGAGCCCCGTGACCCGGCGGAAGGCGATGCCGCCGAGCGCTTGGGCCTCACAATGGCCGATCACCGACAGCAGCGGACTTCGCCCCTTCCACGGGGATTGCAGCTCATGGGCCATGTTTCGCAACGGTGCCATTACTGGGTCCTCGAGCAGCCCAGCGACTATAGACGGGACGTCGCACGCTTCCGCCGAACGGAGATCTGGCAGTTGTTGGATCGCCTCGTTGAGGAAGGCCGAGACGCTCGCCGGCGAAAACAGCGGCACTTGCTCGAAGAGATCGAGCGCCATCAATGAAGCGGCGGAGAAGGGACGCATGTCGCGGTAGCTGGCCCTGCTACTCGCAGAGTAGAGCGCCTCCTTCCACCACAGCAAATTGGTCCGCCGCTCCAGCCCTGCGGTGGCGCCGCTGAAGGCATCAAGCGCCTTGGTGACATGGTCGCTGACCGACCCGGCCAGCGCCGCCAACGAAGGTGAGAGATCAATCGGTGCGATTTTGTTGGCTTTATACACACCGTCTATCGCGTCTGCGACGGCTTCCGCCATGCGTTCGGAGAATTCCCGGCTCCATTCCCGCGGCTGTTGGTTAGCCCAATAAGGGTTAGGGTTTTCTCCTCCATTGGGACCTGAAGCGTTCAGCATTTTGGCGTGCAAAGTCTCACGGTTGGTGACGTGGTTGCCCGCGCTAATCTTGATATTGTCAGGCGAATGATAGGCTATCGACGAAATTTGGATCCGCTCGGGCGTGATCCATTCCGCGTCAGCGCGGTTATCAACTACATCCTCGATTTCCGCGATCGCATTCAGCCAAACTGCTCCCTCGTCCCCGAGTGCCATATGCGGTAGCATGTTGCGCGCGCTATTTGCGAAAGCGACTGCCACCGTTGGTTCCTTCGCTGCGGTTTGTATCAGTGCGTCGAGCAGGACCGCGCGGAGCAGCGCAATCGGGGTCGCCTGATAACTGTTAGCGACCGTGGTCCAGTTCTTTTTCAGGACCGACCAGGCATCAACAATGGCTTGGTCCTCAGCTAACGACTTTGGGTCGACCGCGACCAATGTCCACGGAACTGTCAGAGCAGGATCCCTCTTCAGTGCGGCGGATAATTCCTTGGCGGTGGTGCGCAGCTTTTCGAGCCTGGTGTCGTCAGAGCCAATATCGAGTAGACCAGCCTCAAGAAACTGAAGTAGTATTTCGTCACGCATTGATAAAACCACTGCAAATGAGGTTAGCTGAGGGTGATGAAGGGCACCGACGCCAATGCCGTGGCGCTCAGCCGGACAACGGGGGACATACCCGGCCTCACGATCAAAGCACCGCAGCCAGAATGTCGATCAGCTGCTTGTCGTCGAGATAGCCCGCGATGCTGTGCGCATTATCAGTATTATTATCGACGACCGTGTCGACGATCCCCGCCGCGAAGCTTGTCGCTAGTGCGCGGCCGAGCGTGACTGGGTCGCCCTTGTCGTAGAAGTTCATCCATCTCGTCACATTCCTAGGAATAGCAAAGGCGCCGCCTACTTGTTTCTTGACTTCATGCAAGCCCAACGGCGATCCCAGCGTGACGAGCAACGGAATCTGGACATCTGCACCAGCCGACGCGAGTTCTCGCAGCAGATTGAACGCGACGACCGTCCCCAGCGAGTGCGACACAATAACAAGCTCACCGCTACCAATGCGTGGCCGGACTATATCGTCGATCTCTTTACGGGCACCAGGATTGGCAAGATAGATATAGGCCTCCCGAACCACTCTCGCGGCAAACTGTCCACGCGCCGGGGAGATCCTTTCGAGCAGACTGACGATCGCAACGGCGCGGCGCCCAATCCAGCTACTCTGCGCGATAGCTTGGGTCCCCTCAGCGACCGTTGCCGCATAGGCTAGGGCCTCAATTTCATCTTCGTCAAGCGCATTTGCGCTGGCGATCTCGTCCAGGGTCTTCGCGAGGAAATCGAGCTCATCGTTCTCGACCGTCAGCCCCATCGCCACCGGATTAGCTGCATCTCCCTTGGTCCAAGTGTAGAGCCGGTCGCCGTAGTAGGCCATAGCAGGTTCGGACGCGCGGAGCCTGCCAGCATCAAGTCCATTGTCGAGCAGATGTTCGGACCAAATCCCTAAAAGCTGCGCCTCACTATAATCCTGTTGTGCGATACCGTGGATGAACAATAGTCTCATCGATAACGCTCCATTCCCCAATGTTCGGCCAAAATCATGCCGCCTTCCCGGTCAAAGGAGGTGAAGGTCTCCGGGAGTAGGTGGCGGCGGATATCGGGAAGACCCTGAACGAGCGCCGCCTCAAGATCACTCGGCGCATCGATAAAGTCCCAACCCTGTCGAAGCCATGGACAGGATCCGGCCACCGGCCCTGTAGCTTCGGGGGTTGCTCGGCTGACGAAATCGGGCAACCTGGCATGGCGCTCTGCACAAGCTCGCGCTTGGACCGCTGCAGCTTGCGCCACGTTGTAGCCGCCGTCATCATCTCTAGAGATACGAAGCTCCCCCATGAGCGCGATGTCGAAGGGAATTGGCTGGCCGCGACTGACATAGAAAAAGGCCATGCGCCGTATGCTGTCGAGGTCGCCAGCATAATCGTAAAGATAAGCGCATATGGCACCCAGGACTGGATTGCCATGTTTGCTCTGGCGCAACAGCGCGGTGACTTCGTCAACCTGAGAAGGTAGCAGTTCGCCAGCTTGCAGCCGGACGAGTATGTCGACGGCCCGACGGTTGTCACGCCCCTCTTGACCATCGTGGAACAGCCAACCGACGGTCCCGCGATCGTCGCGAGCCGCTATGGTCATGAGTGCGGAATAAACGACTACCGGAACGAAGACACCATCTTCATACTCGACGATGAGCTGTCGCGCTCCTGCGCTACAGGCCACTCGCCAGCGGTTGTACCCTAGGTGGTTGATCGGCGCTTGCGACCAGATGGCCTCGGGCGCGACGCCGGTCAACAGCAGATTGCCTCCGATAGGGGATCGCAGATCCTTGAGCCGAAACAACCGCTTGGTCGATTGTCGGCGCGCCGCCTTGCGCTCAGCTACCGCCGCCCCTTCGACCGCACCCCGTGCCTGCGCCCGTAGCCATAACAGCTGGGTCTTTGACGGGGCGGCAGATCCCTCGATCGGTGTTTGCGCTATCGCTCGGGTCCAATCGTTGAGCTGGCGCTTCGCTACCGCTGGGATTCCGAGGTGCTGCTCGAACCCGGTGATCTCTGGGTTTGTACTGCCAAACTCATCGCCGAGAATATCCCGAATGATTATCGCTCTTTCCTCGGATCCCTCCCAAAACTTGGAGTCGACCGACACAGTTGGGTCAACATCGAAAGCATCCTTCTCCTCGGGTTGCTGATCGGTCGTGATTTGGCTTGCGCCGGCCGTTCGAATGGGTGCTGGCCAAGTCGGGAGGGTGGGAATGACCGCCGGGTCTACCCGCGTCGTGTCGAAATAGATGAGATGATTGGGCGGCCGGCCGGGAAGCGTCTCCGGTGTGCATCTCACCTGGTAGGTCGTACACAGGTCGGCTACCCTGGCCGCGAGATAATCGGCTAGTGAGCCCGCCGTGACTTGGCCCGGAAACTGAGGGTCGGTCGCCCCGGTTGCACCCCAAAGCGCTTCAATAAGTGCACCGGAGAAAATGCAACGCGATTTCTCAGGTGTGGATCCCGGGATCATAAAGGCAGATTCAATGTCGTGAACCGCATCAAAACGGTCAAATATCGGCCGACTACCCGCGCTGATGCCGGATCCTAGTACGCCATCAGGTGTCAAATCGGAGCTATCTTTGTTATTGGCGAGCGCCTTACAAGCGTCCGAGATGATGGTGACGTTGGCGATGCCATAATCCGACAACCGGTTCTTCAGGCGTTCGACTGCGATCGCGCGCAGCTTCGTCCGCCAGTTGGTCGGCAGCCATAGCGTGCGAGTGCTGTCCTCGCGCAGCCCATGTCCGGCAAAATGGAGCAGTAGGCAATCGGTCTGAGTACCCATCGGCAGTAACCGCTCGAGAGTCTCACAAACTCGTTCAATGGTCACTGGGTCTTTACGATCAGTCAGCACCGCGACGTCTTTGGCGTCCGCGAAACCGGAGATCACCGCCCATTGACCTATCTCCTCTGCAGCCGTCACTGCTGCGCGAAGGGGCGACAGCCCTTCTGCACGTGAAACGCCGATGGTGACGCAGACTCTCCTCATCCTTCTCGAACACCCGCGACTGCCAGAACTTCATAGGGTATCAGAGCGTTTTTAGTGCCTGATCGGTACCCACAGCGACACGCGTACCTCACAAAACAGCCCATTGGTATTATTTTTCCGGCCGTGCGCACAGCTAAGAAAATTGCGAATTTTCCGTAACGCCTTCCTTTCGTACTCAGTGGTTGGGATGAATTGCCATTTTGAGGTGCTCCGTCATAGCTTTGCCTGCTTTGTAGGCAGAGATGCAGATGGCGAATATAGAAATAGCTCGTCGCAGACTAATCCTCCGCGCTTTGGCGCGCGCTTCAACGAACAAAAGAGCGGAAGCTTTCAGTTAAGGTTAGTCGTCAGCTGTATGGCGAATTTGGACGGAATGCTGCGGACATCAATGATAGTTCGCATATCTAATTTTGGGATCATTTCTTCCGAGGGCAACTTGGTAAAGATTTAGCCAATCCTGTCAAACAAGCCGATCTAGTAGATCGCTCGTAGGCGGACGGCCCTGAGGGCTGCTGATAGTTAGTTGCTTACAAAATCAGGCGCGGGTCCATTCTGGCCGAAGCCGATCCGCCACACGTTCAAGCCGAACCTGCCCATAATGTTTGTCGATCATCACCAGCGATGTGCGGCAGTTTCGGGCCACGTCCATCACCTCCGCTCCGTTCGCCAACTGCTCGCTGATGTGGAAGTGGCGCAGCGAGTAAGGCGTGCGTTTGATGCCGCGGTGATCCCGTTCCAAACCTGCGGCCTTAAGAAGCTGTGTGAAGCCATTGGCCACCGAGCTCACGCGCTTGCCCTGCTCGCTGGCGAACACCGGGTCGGTATCTAGGGGTTCCCGCGCCATGCTGCGCTGAAACAGCATCCACAGGGTGTCGAACCACGGGATCGCCGCCTTCTGTGGAATGGCTTTGCCGCTTTTTCCCTTCCCTCGAACCTGCAACCGGATATCCCGCTGATCCACGGGTTTATGCCGTCCAGCTCGGTAGCCCAGCACGTCCCCCCAGGTAAGGTTGTACATTTCCGTCGGGCGCAAACCTGAGAACGCGCCAATCATCACGTAGGCGTGCATCAGGGTTCGATCACGCCGAGTGTGATCGTCCAGTCGCTTGATGCTCCAACCGCTCCGTCCGTTCTTGGATTTCACGTGCCGCCGCGGGCCATCGTTCATGACCGGGTCCGCCAGTCGGCTCAGGCTGGTGGCTTCCAGCTTGGCGAACTCGTGCGGTTCGAAGCTGGGCCGGCGATTGTCCGGAGCTCGTCGAGCAGTGATGCGGATCTCTGGGGGCGTTTTTAGGTAGCCCCACTTCACTGCCTGACGCAGCAGGGCTCGCAGCACCACCATCTCGGCACGCTGACGGCTCACAGCCGGCGCTACGCGCCGCACGGGCCGTTTTAAGCGGTGACCAGCTCGCTCATACTCGATGTGTGTCACGAGCTTGCCCGGACCCTCGGTCCAGTAGGTACGCCGCCACTCCGCGTAGCGCTCCAGATCGGTTTCGTTGATCGTGTCGATGGGCTTCTGTGCGAAGTACCCCACGAAGAACCGGCGAATCAGCGAAGGTTCGCTCCTGCCTTGGTCGGCCCGGCGTTCACCACGCTCCACTTCGCGGTGGATAAGTTTGATGTACTCGTCGGCCACCGCCTCGAAACCGTGGGCCTTGGCTGAAAGCCCCTGCTCCGCTCGGTACGTGGCCTTGTACCAGATTGCGTCTGCCCGGCGTTGAGCCTCGGCTTGGTCGTCGGTTTCCAGGGAGCGTTTGATTTGCCCCTGCCCTTTGATGCTGAACCGCATCTGCCATCGGGTGCTGCCCGATCGTTGGAACAGCTGATAGCGCTCGGCTTGCTGGCTGGTGGGGGTGCTCATTGCGCGCCCTGTCTGGTTACTGCAGTGCCCAAGGGTGCGCTAAATTTGCGCTAGGCAAGCTGTCTGGTTCTCTTGGTACCAGCACCTAGCCCGTTCATCCAAAACAATTTTTTGGAAGGAATGCGCTAGCGCTGAGCTAGCACATAAAGCCGTTCCCTCGGGCCTCAAAGAGCGCACGAAAAAGCCCGCTAGGTCATTGACCTAGCGGGCTAAATTCATGGTAGCGAGGGAGAGATTTGAACTCCCGACACAAGGATTATGATCTGAGCTGGAGCGCTGCTAAGTCTCTGATTGGAATGAGATCTTGGCCAGCTGTGCTAGTGGTGCGCTAGCAATTACTTTGATTGACACATACGTTTTTGCAGATCGTATATCTCACGGGACAAGATTCCAGGTGTACTGATGCACGCTCAAACGTTAACCGGGATCCTCAGCGAATATCAATTGACAAGTCATGTTGGTTACCCGCCGTTTCGGCAGGTTACCGCCGCCACCGGCCTCCCCCCACATTACAAACCGTCAGCACCAAAAATTTGTGTGAAACAAACTGCGATTTATCTTTTGATAACAGATTCGGTTTTTTGTTCAAGCTTGTCGGCGCCCAATGTATTGTTCAGATTAGGACCAGTCGATGAGACGGCGGGGGCACCATCCTCGACCCACTCCTCTTTTATTAGATCGATGCGAGGATACATCCTACATACTTGCGTCCCGCTTGAATTGCTTCTTACGCGGAATGAAAAGTATGAAGTAAAACTGTTTGCCTTTGGGGGCGATGCAATACAATCGCCTCTATTTACATTATTAATTGTTGAAAAGCTTTGCTCTATCGATTGAGGATCAAATCTCCAACCGCCATTCTCTGTCGGATCCACCGTGCGGCTCAGGGGAAAATCACCATCCCCGTCTTTCTTAGCACCTTCAAAATAGAAATCCTCATTGCTATTTGCCATTTTTGTAAAATAAGGCTTCCGCGTTACTTGATATCGCAGGCGTGGCGGTAAGTAAGCAGATGCATCTTCAACTGAACCATTTTTGCTTGCAGCTTTTACGATAAGCATGATGGGGGTTCGAGCACTCTTAACATATAAATGAGCGGTGCAAGCAGTGCCGGTTATCAGCACTCGACCCTTTTTTAAACATTCCAGGTCTGAACGATCTTCCGCAATATTTTCATCGAGCTTGACGTCTTCAGTCAAGAAGACCTCCGGGACGCCAGACTTTGGAGCGGCTCTCCATTCTACGATGGCAAACGCCGAATTTTTATTGTTTATTATATATCGAACTGAAAGACCGCCTTTTTTGTCCATACAGTTTGACCAAGCGTTGATAATCGTTGGATCACCAGATGCCAAGGCTATATCACGCTGCTGCGAGATGGTTAGGCTAGTGTCCAATTGACGTCTAAGGTCATCTTGATATCTGCGGAATTGCTTTTCGTCGTAGCCGACACCAAGCTTTTTTGGACCTATCGCAATATTTGCATCAAAACTTTTATCCTTCTGTGATTCTTCGTAAGTCATCCTAGATAATCTGTCGAGAATGACTTGTTGCAGCAAGTCATTCGTGCGAATATTTACAGTTTGAAGTGTGCCGTCTTTGATTATATCGCTGCACTGATCGGATGCCTCAGCTTCAGCCCTTGACATTAATACAAGGCTAGCTAACAAAATCAATAATCTAGTCATTTAATTGCCGCTTGCCTTCTTTATTTGCACAATTAGCCCGAGCAAGGCACATTCTAGGCCTATGTGAAAAAGTGTATCATAGCCAAACCTTCGATGTGAAGCTTAAAATATTCTGTTTGTATAAATTTTATAAGGCGCTTTCATTGCAGTCTCAGATTATAGCGCAAGCAAATGTATTTGATATTTCTAATATTTAAACGAATAATGCGCACATGGCGACAGCTCTTAGGGATTTTTAATCTTATGCTATGGAATAAAATCAATCTAATATAAAAAAATATTAGTTTCTGGTTTACTATTATATCAAAAGCCGTTAACCGCTTAGTATTTTCGATATTCTAATGGCGATCTTTGGCCAAGCCAAAGGCGTGGTTTTCGTTTAAGCGGATCGAAACGTGCGCCAGCTAAAGTGTTCGTACGAAATGCTCCGATGTCTAAGCCTATCCTATATGGCAAAACGATGGGCCATAAGTCCGGCGTATGACCGTGGACAACTACTCGATCTAGGCCATGGGGTTCTAAGAGAAACGGCTCTCGGATCCATAGGAGGTCGTGTGGCATTTGGCGCCACATAGGGACCCCTGGCCTCACTCCAGCATGGACATAGAGCCGCTCGCCGTCATCGAAGCCGAGAGGCAAATCGTCAAGGAAGCGGATGTGTGCCTCAGGGATGCTGCGGATGTTTCCGGTGCCGTAGGAGCGTAGCGTCGCGGATGCGCCGCATACCATCCAGTTTCTAACGTGAAAGTCGGTGTGATCCTTCCAAGCCGCGACCATCATGGCCTCGTGGTTGCCTTTGATTGGGTACCAATGCTCACGGGGACGGCTTGGCCCAGCCATGATTCTTTCAATGACTTGCCGCGAGTTAGGGCCTCGGTCAATGTAATCACCAAGGAATACCACTGACGCTGGGCCCTGGGCATCTTCTGCCACCCAGGCCAGGAATTCCTCAAGGAGGTCAAGCCGACCGTGTATGTCTCCGCAGGCGTAAACTGGACCTTCAATCATATTCGGCTCAAAAATTGTAAAGCCAGTTTTCATAGGATCCCGCTGCTATGGGGCTCTGCATCACTGATTGTGCGGCCTGGTAACACCCCAGGCGGTTGTGCAGCGAGCACAGGCGCCCTCCAGTTGCGCCTGTGCCGCTTCGTAATGGCTCAGAGATTTTCTTTGGCAGCAGGAAGCCTATTGATATTGGCTGCGCAAGGGCCAGCGTAGACCGGGCGGCCCGATGTGTTCCTCACGAACACGCTGTAGCGGCCTCCCTTGGTGGTTAAGTTCCGCGAACCCATCATATTATCCAGACCCTTTTGGCCGCCGGGACTCGCGTCCCGCCAGAGGCGGACAGTTGTCGGCTGGTGTGTCGCCGCATCCACCGCTTGGACGCAGACCGAGCTGCCAGGGGCTCCAAAGAAATCCTCAACGCGCGCGTCGTTGCCAGGGTCAATCCATGTCCAACGCGCGCTCCCAGCCTGCGCGGAACCAAGCGATGCCGACATTAGAGCGGCGGCGGCTACGGTGAAAAAGACCGTGCGTGGTATGTTCATGGCCATCATGTGTCTCCTCGTAACGGGTCGGTGGACCGCGACTGACGCTGGCCCAGCCTGGCTGCACAACAGGGAGGATGACGTTGCGATCCAGGAGTCGCCACGCTCAGATCCGGACTGGCCGGGGCCAGTACCGGACAGTCCGGTCCGGGTGATCTCCGACGAGTGTCCTTCTCCTCGCAATCGGAGGTGGGTCCGGCTTCCGATAGGGCAACGCCGTATCGCGTGAACGCAAGCAGGAGAATTGGTTTTCTGGAGCCGCTCCGCCGGCCATATCGATGGCGGAATCGATGGCGGACAGTCCGGTCAGCGGCTACGCTTGCTGCCGGCTCCGGGTGCACGGAGAGCGGACTTGCCGGGCGAGCAGACCGGACAGTCCATCCAAACCACCTTCCTGCTCCCACGATGGTGGGGAAGAATGACTGACGGCGAACGAGCTCAGGGGCAGACCGATTGGAACGACTACCTGCGCCGCGGAGGGTTCGAGTTCACGCTTAGAGCAAGTCTGAGGCCAAGGAGAGATAGACTCACGGAGCTCACGGAGGGGGTCTCAGACGACGCTCTCGAAACTCTCTCGAAGGAGCTGAAGGCGCAAGGTAAGGTGCCAGCCAGTTTCACAGCCCGCACGCTTCGCCGGATGAGGAACGGTGGTGACCAGCACCTCGTTTCTCATCTAATCGCCGTAGCTATCGTGCTCGACCGCAATTTAAGCGACGTTGCAGAGGTGGAAATTGTGCCGACGCTTATACCAGAAGAAGAAGCTCCCTCACCAGATAATGCCCCAGCACCACCGAGCTCACAGGCGGCAGACCTTTTTGCTGTTGTAAGTCAATGGCTAAAGCATACAATTGCTTTGGGAATTGTCGTAGGTGGTGCATATTGCACGGCGTTCGCTGTTGCGCGTCATGTTGGCTCACCCCAGCGATTTTCTGATGCCGTTTTGTACCTCGGCATTATCCTAGCTGCAGGGTACCACGGTAACATAATAGCGCTGCGTTCACCCTGTGACCCGCCCTTGTTGATCAAAGCACTATTGGGACTTGGTTTAGCATCCGTGGCGGGTGGTCTCGCCTCCCTATTTTTAGCTATCTGGTTCCCTGAAGAAGCTGTATCCATACGCGATCCTTCAACAGCTTCAGAGATCGGCCTTTTCTTATGTATGACCCTTATGGTTCTTGTGTGTACCTATACCCTTCGAACGTGCATTATAGCGCGAAGATACAGCTGGATTGAAGCTATTCAACATAAAAGAGGTATAGTTTACGCAACTGTCGCTATGATTTTATTAACGCTTACTGTCGCGCATTTAAACGGTGCATCTCATGCGTAAATGATTTAGCCCGAAATAATCTGGTGCGTGGTAACTACAGGGTACTTGCCAATCATCGGTCTTCTAGTCGATCTTGGATAAAATGTTCGCTGAAATGCGAGCGCCCACAGGTATGGAGAGATATTAATGAATATTCTATTGGCATTTGTTGTTGTTATGTCTTTAACAGATTCTGTTTTAGCTGATAGACTGGTAGCAGGGCATCATTCTAACTTCGAATCAGCTAATATGACACCCATCCCCCGAGCGGGTGGTGAAGGCAAGCGGATGGCAGCCTCGTGTAAATCGGAGGGTGAAAAGTGTTCGGGAGTAAGCGATAAATCCTGTTGCCCAGGATTGGCTTGCCATTCTGGCGGTACAGCCCAGATTTGGATTTGTTTTTAGTTTTTAATATTGCACTTTTATTTCTGCCTGGGCTGATAATATTTAGTTTAAAATGGTGCAATAGTTGTCATGACGGTTCGGAATTACGCTAAAGTAGTTTTTGGCGTCGCTTTTAGTGTAATATTTTCTATTTTAACGGTTTTATTTTTTGACCTACCAAGTGTATTGAGCCCGGGCTGTGTCTATGTCGGTTCTGAGTCGGATAGAAACCCCATAATAATCTACGACTGTACGGAAACTGCACAAGATCAAGCGCAATGGCAACAGAACTTCAAATTAATAAAAAAATATGTTGTGTATGATGGCTCTTTTGCTTGCTACATATTTTTTACAGCTTTGAGTGATTACATTTATAGCGGATCGGCAGATTCGCACCAAGCCTTTAGATCCGAAGTCAATTTGTATTCGAGAATGTTAGCGATGGCCGCTCAGACCGCTGCGCAGGTCCCTAATATTAAGCCGGGTCTAAGGATCAAGGCAAAATTATGGGAAATGCAATTCCGATTGATGCGCCTCGTACTGGAAGGTCCTCTAAAGTGGACATTCCCAAGCGACCCTAATGATTTTTCCATATGGGGAAACATTTATCTAGCTACTATAATTCTTCCACAAAACGCATTCAATGAAATGTGCGAGGTGATCGAGAAAAATCCTGGATCATGTTATCTCCCAGAGAACTATGTTGTGCCTCTCATGGAAGATTTTGAAATCCCGAGTCTTGATAGGTGTGTAGTTTAACGTTTGATGTCAGAGCTTATCTAAGCCGGAGCGTGTGTTTATTTTTGTTACGCAAGGGGTGCAAGGACGCTCTTACACGTCTTTCCGTTAAACGGAACGGATTGGGCGGATGCATTTCAGCATCGTCGGTCCTAGAACAAGCCCGCGCCGGACTGGGAGCCGCGGGAGGCCGAGGCGGTGCTGGCCGATCTGACATGGCGGCGCGTGACGTGGCGCCAGGGCACGAAGGGCAAGCTCTCGGCCCGGTTCGCCACCATCCGGGTGCGGGCCGGTGACGGTCCGGTCTGGGGCAACAACCGGCACCTGCCGGGCGAGGAGGTCTGGCTCGTGGGCGAGTGGCGCTCCTCGGGCGAGCGGAAGTATTACCTGTCCAACCTTCCACCCGACACGTCACGACGCGCGCTGGCCGGTACGATCAAGGCGCGCTGGGTCTGCGAGCAGGCCCACCAGCAACTCAAGGAAGAACTCGGCCTCAACCACTTCGAGGGACGGTCCTGGACCGGGCTGCATCGACACGCGCTGATGACGTGCATCGCCTGCGCCTACCTGCAGCACCCCCGCCTCGCCGAACATCGTCGGACGGGGCGGGGAAAAAATGATGCCGCGCCTTCCGGAGCCACCGCCGTCACCAAGCCTGCCCGCCGTGCGCCAGGCCATCATCGGAAGACTGTTCGCCAGCCTCGTCCCGCCCGTTCTGTGCCCCCACTGCCGAAGGCGTTTTAGGCTGCCAGCTGATGCGAAAGTGCGCAGGTAGTGCTAGCGTGGCATCGTCGGTGAGCGGTGCATACAGGTCGCACCATTGTCATTAGGCTGCTGATATTTAGATTTTTTAGAATGCCTCGCATTAGGCATTTGCGTGATCAACCTTGGAGAAGTAGGATCAGATTCAACCGTTAGTGATTTAGCGCAAGCCGAAATTTTTGGAAATCAATCAATGAATATGGAAAAAGATTTTTTCAGATGTTGCGATGTAATCCTTTGTTTGGCTGCTAATTATTTAAAAATGATCCGCTGCAAGTTCGGATTTATATGTATCGCAATTTTTGTTTTTTTATCTCCTAGCTCGGCATTTGCTTATATTAATTTTTGCAATACTACAAGTCAGAAGATTGATGTTGCGGTTGGGTATGTGAACGGAAGTGGTCAGTGGCATTCGAAAGGTTGGTTTGAGTACCAGCCCGGCGAATGTGGTATAGCTTTTTCTGAAGAAAATCAAAATCGTTATTACTATTACTATGCGAAAGCTAGCGGTCTTGAGTGGTCGGGAGATGGCGAAAAGGATGCCGCCGATTTTTGTATTATGAGCGGTTCAGCCTTTGATGTCATTGATAATCCAAATTGCACAAAAAAGATTTTTTCGAAAATTGATCTGGAAGGATATGAGTTCATTGATATAACAATACAGGAAAGCCCAAATGAACCTCTCCAGGCAGCGCTAAACTGTCGTGATGATTTGAGTAATAAAGACGCTTTTATAAAATGCTGGATCAATAATTCTTCGACGGGAAAACAAAAATCTATATTAAGATGTTACGAAAACCGCAAATCGCCTTCTTCATTTGCCATATGTGCCAACAGCGACAATTTTGGAAGCGATATTTATAAAGTTGCGAATTGTGCAGACCAATTTTCGAATATTCGCCTTGGTGGCGTACTAATTGAATGCCTAAGTCCAGGCGCAAGAGGCGCACGAGGCGCGGATGCGTTTCGATGTGCACTGTATAGTAGGGGTGATTTGTCTAAAGCCGGCGGATGCGCTCAGCCAAACACCCTTAATTCCGATCAAAATCATATCTATTCCTGTGTTGCAAGTAATCTAAATGATTTCACTAAAGCTGGAATATGTGCCGCATCCCGATATCTCAACGCGGACCAACAAAAAATCTTGAGTTGTGTATTTAACAATAAAGGTGACTACCTGCGAATGGGAGTATGTGCGGCTGCTAATCATTTAACAAAAGAGCAACAAACTTTTATCACCTGTGCGGTAAAAACAAATGCTCAGCCGCATGCATTTGCTGTCTGCGTGGGTACTAAGTTGACACTGGATGAATTAGATAAGTGTTTTACAGAAGGGATTGGCGGGCATGGATGCTTCGGACCAAACAATAGTGCTGTTCAGTTTATTTCCAATGCTTGGAAAGATGTTACTAAAGGCCCAGGATCAGGAAACGAAGCAGTAAAAATTCGCGAGCAATTACTAGGGGGCGACAGAGGAACTGGCGCGAATATTGTTAGGGACCCTATAAAATGCCTTACTTTTCAAAAAAAATGCTAAGCCGAACGCTGTAAAAATTTACCAGCATATTTATGCATCGCGATATTTTTATGATATCTTATTATAGCCTCCATTTTGCTTCTTTGACAGCACAACTTGTGATGCTGCGCCCTGCGAAAAGCTCGGTGTTGTAGAGGGTTATTCGCTGCTCAGGTGGCACGCGATAGCTGGTGCCGTCCGCGTACAGAGGAATCACCCGCAAATCTTGCTTGTGCGGTTTGCTGCCACTCGCAGCGTTCAGGACCCAGCAGGAGAAACTGACCCGTGTGAGACTGGCATCAACGCGCGTGTTGGTGACCTCGAACACGTAGCGGTTGTCCCTATCCTTGGCGTAGGTGAACGTGGGTTTGAATTCGGGGCCCGCGTAAAAATCGGCGGAACCGATGCTACAGGTGGTGAGCGTCATGCTCATGCCAGGTTCCCACAGGAGTCCGGAGCTGCTCAGCAACCGCTGCTCCACCTCCTCACCTGGTGCCAACCATCCCCCGGCGCCAACGGAGATCTCCCGCACACGCTGGCTGGGCGTGCCATTCGCGAACACCGGCGTGCATTGAACCATGGCCAGGCGAAGCCAGTCCCGGGCATGCCGATTGATGATGCGTCCATACAGGTGAGATCCCTCGATCCGGGTGTTCAGGCCCACGGGTGCACCAGCGCTGTAGCGATGGAAGGCTCCGCTGGGTTTGATCTCCCCCTGCAGAATGCGCTCGCTGAACCCCATGGCCAGGGGGAGCGCTCCCACTACCAGCAGCATGAGGATGGAGCTGCTGAGCACACCCGCCACGAGCATGAGAAAGCCCGCGCCGAACACCAATGCGCCGAGGATGATGAACTCGTAAAGGTAGGGGGCGAATGGATCGAGGCCCGAGTACCAGGCCGCAAGCGTGCCAACGGCCGTGCTGGTGAGCCAGAGCCTCAGCATCGTTTACCCTTGCATGTCCTGGGGGATCAGAGGGGGAAGACCAACCCGCCTCATGCGCCCTCCCCCGGAGCGACAGCTGTCATCCCGCGCCCAGGAAGCTTCAGGACCGGCGCACAGCGGGCTCAGCACTCCTGCAGTACGGAAGCCCTTCAAACGCGTCGGTGAGCGTTCCGGAGCAGGGCTGAAAACCCTGGCCATCGCCGCCGCGGCAGTGGCACATATTCTCGCATGACGACGCTCATCCACCCGCCGGTCTGGAGCCTTCTCACGCATTCCAGCTTGGACGCCCTGCTGAAGCTGTCGGCCGGAGGAATGCCGGAGGTGATCACCGTCGATGCCACAGCGGATCACGCGATGGCCGCGCCACTGGTTGGCACCACGCGCCTGATGATTGCTCGGGCTCAGGCTCTCGCTGGCCTCACGCTCACTGCCACGGGTGCGCTGAGCCGCGCCGACGTTCGCGCACTCTTCGATGCGATGACCTGGCCCGGCTATGACAAGGCCCAGGTGCTCTCGATGAATAAGGTGCTCAACGAGATCGATGTGATGCCCGTGGAGGCCACCCGGCTCGTCGCGCAGACAGCCAAGCTGCTTCGTAAACGGCAGCGGCACCTGCTGGTGACTAAAGCTGGTGCAACGCTTGGTCGTGACGACCAAGCTGCAGATCTTTTCCGTTGCCTGTTCACGACGATGTTCTGGCGCGTCAACCTTGGCTATTTCGACCGCGTGCCCGTGGAGGCCTGGCCGCAGAACCACATCGGCATCGTGCTGTGGTGCCTTTCCGTCATGTCGCCGGAATGGGTCGCCCGCGAAGACCTGATGCGCAGCTGTACGGTTTGGAACCCCGCGCTGGACCAAGGTCCGGCGGATTTTGCGGGTTATGCTTTCGAAAGCCGGGTGTTGCGGCCGCTGACATGGTTGGGTCTGTTCGAAACACGGCTGGTAGGTGATGAAAGCGCCCCATCGTGGCGGCGTGATCGGCAATACCGGAAAGCCCCAATGTTCGATCAAGCAATCCGGTTTCGGGTTGAGCTCGACAAGCCGGTGGGCCTCGCGCACTGATTGGTCGCCAGGGGAGGCATGCGAAGGCCATTGGCAGCGTCGCGATCGCCGGATCTTGATGTCCTGCGCGCAAGTAGCTGGCGACGACATTGGCTCGCCTAAGTTCTTAAGAATACACTCATAAAAAGCACGAATACGCAGCCTTTCGCCGTATGCGCGGCGGACCGCGTACCCATGGCAGACGGGGTGGTGAGGGGCTGGATTAACGCAGCCACTCACCACCATGCGCCAGGGGCTCAAGCTGACCGGGGCTTGCGACGCTCCGCCATCATGAGCCCGCGTGCCTCAGCGGCCGTGGCGATCTGAGTGTCCAGCTCTCCCGCGCGCACCGCCTCGATCAGCGTATCGATGACCGATGGCAGCTTGTCCAAGCTGCCCACCTCCACCGCTTGCTTGCCCTTGGCCAGCTCCAGCGGCTTGCCGCCCACGCGGGCTGCGAAATGCAAGGTGCCCGCGCCGTCTTCGAACCAACCCTTGCGCATGCGCCGGCTCACCTCGACCCTGACCCGCTCGCCCGCATCGTTCTTGCGGCTCACGAGGTTCTTGGGCGGAGCGTACAGTTCGCCGGCCACCACCGCGCTGGCGAAGGCCCGCTGATCGGCCAGGCTACCCAGCAGCTTGTCACGAGCGCGAGCCAGCGGATCGCCGGCTGTGGCGATGGGAGCGGCGTTGCTGAGCTTGAGCGTCTTAAGCATCGACATCTCCGTCTCCGTTGGATCCAGTGTGGATCTCATGCCAGGACGCTACTGCCGTTGTCCTGCCGTTCAACCGAATAACTCATCAAGCTAATGTTTAAGCTAAAATTTTTCTGAAATCTAATTTCGCTCTCCTGAGCTTGATAGTTTATATTGGGTTAAATAACGGTGCGACCATAATGGATAAGCGCCCAACAAGGAAAAAGAAAATGAACGACACTCAAAGCCGCCTCGATATCGAAAGGATTATACGCAGCACGGGAGGGGATCCCGAGGCTCTTGCGTGGGCCGCTGATATGAAACGGAAGGCACAGCTGCCGTATACATCCATTCACAATGATCCAGCAGATCCAGCCGTGCAACCATTAGTAACTTCATTAACAAATAAGAATAATGTTACTAATGGATACACGCATGTGGCTGCGCCACTCGCTGATGTATCCCACGTAATTCCCGCTGACGCCATCGAACTAACCGAAGATAGTAATACGCTGGCGCCCACGTTCATCACTCCAGGCACCCAGCTGAATAACAACGACCAACTACCTGAGACGGGTGATGGCGCGCATGGCGCCGCGGAGGGCGACACGGGTCCAAGCTGCCCGACATTGCCGACCCCGTTCTATCTGAAGGTAGATGTGTTTGACAACGGAGCTGGAAAGCCTGGGAAATCAAAAGGAAATAGGTATAAGATAAAGATACATTTCAATCTCGAGGATCAAGGTAATCAGTATGAATTAATGGGCGCTTTTCACCCCGAAACTCGCGGCTTCAGAAATAACGTGCCTGATGGATATGAGAATGATCCATTCTACAAACGCATGGATGATGAGCTATACGAGTATAATAGGGCTGATGAGCAATTTATAATTCGTCCACTTGGAGCAAAATTCAAAGACACCGACAATAAAACCGTCTTATACACGGCTGCGATTGTGTTCTGGATTGAGAACGAGATCAATCCGTGTGTAATCCTGGACCTGCAAGGCTTCAGGCATACAATAGACCTAACCGGAAGACCTAAGTCAGCAACTAAAAATAATCTTCTCGCATATGGGGTTTGGGTGGATCCCGCTAGGAAAACAAAGGCGGCATGTGAGGACAAGAAGGGAGGTAACACGCTTTTGGAAACAATAAGACTCGTGAACCAGGGCATTAAATGATGGGCCAACACATTTTGCATCAGAAATTTGCAGAGCAATTTTGTACTGGCGCTCAAGGCCGAGGATATTGTTAGGCGGTCAGCGATTAATGAAAGCTGCCTACGCGCGAGGTATGACAGGTCTCGGCAACCTGTCATATATTCGACCTCCCGCCGCCACCTCGCAATCGGGCCATATGACCTCAACGCCAACCGAGCGCTCGGAGGATCGTCGGTGAAGGCTAAGTTGTAAGTCGGCTCCATCTTTCCGTTTAACGGGAAGATGGAGCACGCTCCGTGTTAACCAACCGGAATATATTTCAACCTAGCGGGAAAATTCGTGCTTGCCTATACTGTATGATGTGGTATGAATTGAGATAGGGATCATCGCCGTTCGATGGAAACGTAATTCCATTGGAGGCGCATGCGGCAAACGCACGCGTTCAGGCTGTGGTGGATTGGACGGTCTCCGTTCAATCAAGCGTACGACGCTCCTCTCCGGGGGAGTGCAGCAAGGCGACCTTCAGCTTGGAGCTTTGGCTTCAAGTATCGAGGGTGATGGAAGCACTGTTCTTCTGGTTAATATTGTCAGCTAGGATTATCGGCCGAGACTATTCGGGGCTGAGCGGATCATCGATCCGGTGCGGAAGTTCGGTTCACTGGCGGCCTAGCAGGAATAGCCTCCCTAAGGCGATTCACCGAGATCAACCCGCAGCTTAGCGGGCGGTGAATCGCGTGCCGGTGACAAAGTGCTTCTGCTCGCAGCGCCGTCCGCATCCATTCAGGATGCCGACAATGAACTCTTTTTACCCCAACGACGTTGCTCCGCGTGACATCAACGTGGACGCCGAGGGCTCTGCAGCCCTCGATGACACCGCGGCACCAAGTCTGCCAGCTGGTATCGCAGCCAACCTAGACCTGCTCACTGATCATGTCCCCGAAGGCGGCATTGCGGCTCCCACTGAAGCCGAGCGTGCCACGTGGACCAAGGCTCTGACGAAGATAGGCGACATCAAAGAAGCCTTGGGGCTGAGAACGCGCGTGGCCGGGTGGACCGAGTTCGCCATGGGCGCACTACTTTATTGGCACTCTCCGGATAAGGGATTTTCGCATGCCTTTGGGCAAGGCAAGTTCACGAAGCCCGGCAGCAATCGCGCCTTTGCATGCGCAGCCTCTGCTCTTTACGGCCTTGATGTCGGTGACGCCGACCACGGAACCGCCAACAGCAAACGGGTCAACTCCAAAGCCACGCAGTTCGATGGCCTTTTGAAGCTCCTTCGCGATCAAGAGATCCGCATTGAGGATATGCCACTGAACCGCGACAGCGTGCAGTTGTTGGTGTCTTTGATTGAGGATGCGGGTGGTCTCAACGCACTCGAACGACTCATGGATAGAGACAAGGATCCAGATTGGGCGCCGGAGCCTCTTGAGCTCGACCCGAAGAGAAAGAGCGCTATCCTGCAAGCGCGTGCGCTATCGGCTTTGCAGAATGGCAGCGATGTTATTCCTAGGCTGGTTTTCGTACACAAGAAGGAGGACGGTACTGAGCAAGAGCTGCCAGTGCCCGACAACATTGTGAGCTTGGCGGTGGCGGCGCAAGCTCCTACACCACCGCGCACTCAGGCTTTCGCCGAGTTGTTGGTGATGGGCGGCTGCGTGCTGCCGGAACCAACGGATGAGCGGAAGACGAAAGCAAGCGATCCGAATGACGGTCACACCGAGTGGCGCATCGATGAGCGCCAGGTGGTGTGGGACCCTGATCAGAGGATCATACAGGGTCTGCTCAAGGCAAAGGGCGGAACTGTAGTGGTGGAGTGTTGGAACCACGAGCCCATTATCATCCTCGGCGCCCGGGTCGAGGGTGACACGCGCCTCTACACCGAGATGCGCAAGCGCATCGAGGTAAATATCTTGGCTCGCGAGCGGCGCTCAGTCTTCGATGTAGACGTCGAGGCCACGGAGAAGAAGTCGGGCGTAGGCATGCTCAAGGTGAGTAGCGGAGCTGCCAATCCCAGCAAGCCCATTCGGGCCCTATTGCAACGGCTGACCGGCGAAGGTTTTGTCGACGTGGACCCCAATCGCCTTAAAGCGTCCGCGCAATGCGTAATATCGCGTGGAGTGCTTCACGGCTTTGCTAGCGCCTACATCGACAAGGCCGACAAGGCCGTGCGGAACGCCAGCAAACCAAGGAGCGGGACGGCGCAGGTGCCACCGGGGTCCACCGTGGAGTTTGGCAGCGACGGCATCAATGTGCGCAGCGCGATGGTGGACGCCGACAAGAAGCCAGTAGCCGGCAAGATGCAGGGCGATGGCAGCATCAGCGTGCGGTTGGACGACCTTACGGCCTTCCTCAAGGCCTTCATCGCGGTTTACCCGGAGGTGAACACCGAGGTGATGTGCAGTCTGGGAGACCGGGTTCTCATCTGGGAGTTCGGCACCACCAGTGCCCGCTATCGCGTGTTGATTCCTCAAGCCAACCGCGGTGCGCGGAGCGACGGCTTCACTACCCCGCTTGTGCGTAGGGAATGGCCGGAGAGCGTGGTGCTCAAGACCAGCGTTACGGCCTAGCAGCGCATAGCCATCGCGACACAAGGAGCCCCGCCCAGGGCTCCTCTCCTATCCCCTCATCAAAATTGGACACCGCAATGATCGCGCTCCACCAGCGTGCGAACGACTACGCGCGTACGCGTCCGGTGATGGCCGCGGTCGACGGCATCGCGCACTCGGCTGAAGCCTGACCTTAATGCTGGCGTTAAGGTCAGCGGGTCGGGGCGATGCGGGTCGAGGTGCTTGAGGGGGCCGAACGACGGC
>NZ_LMMI01000030.1:0-23907 GCF_001422775.1 Methylobacterium sp. Leaf87
GCGCGACCCCAACAGCCTGTTCCTCACCCAGGCCTTCCGCATGCGCAACCGCGACCTCGTCTACGTCTCCAACGCCCCCTTCACCGAGGTTCAGAAGGTCCTGTCGGTGTTCTCCACCGTCACCGCACCCGTCGCCGCCGGTGCCTCCCTCTACGCCACCGCCCGCTGAACGGCGGACCGTCGGGTACAAAAAAACGGACCCTCACGGGTCCGTTTCTCATTCTGGTGTGACGGTTCGAGCGGCGAGGCCTACGGCTTGCCGCGCTTCGACATCAGCTGCTCGATGAGCGAGCCGCCCTTCTCGATCTCGTGCAGTTCCTCGGCCACGGCGTCCACGGTCTCGCGGATCTGCTCCGGGGTATGCTCGGAGGTGATGAAGAAGCGCAGGCGCGAGGCCCGCTCGGGCACGGCCGGGTGGATGATCGGCTGCACGTTGATGCCGCGCTTGAACAGGCGGTCCGACAGGGTCACGGATTTCAGCGAATCGCCGACGATGACGGGAATCACCGCGAGGCCCAGGCTCGTGCCGGTGTCGAGGCCGTGCTTCTTGGCGCAGGCGAGGAACAGGTTGCCGTTCTGGCGCAGGCGCTCCACCCGGTGGGGTTCGGCATGCATGATCGCCAGCGCCGTCTCGGCGGCGGCGGCCAGCGGCGGGGACAGGCCGACGCTGTAGATGAAGCCGCCGGCCGTGCACTTGAGATATTCGATGAGTGCCGCCGGGCCGGCGATGTAGCCGCCGCAGGTGGAGAGCGTCTTCGACAGGGTTCCCATCCAGATGTCGACCCCATGCGGATCGACGTCGCAATGCTCGGCGAGGCCGATGCCGGTGCGACCGAGGACCCCGAGGCCATGGGCGTCGTCGACCATCAGCCACGCATCATAGCGCTGCTTCAGGGCGATGAGGGCGGCGAGATCCGGCGCGTCGCCGTCCATGCTGTAGAGACCCTCGACGACGATGAGCGCCCGGCGGTGCTCGTGCCGGGTGGCGCCCAGCAGGGTCTCGAGGGCGTCGAGGTCGTTGTGCGCGAACGAGCGGCGTTGCGCGCCCGAAAGCTGCGCCCCGGTGACGATGCTGTTGTGGCTCAGGGAATCGTGGAAGATCACGTCGCCCGGCTCCATCAGGGCGCCGAGGGTGGTGACGTTGGTGGCATGCCCGCTCACCATCACCACACAGGCTTCCGTGTCGTAATGGTCGGCCAGCGCCTTCTCCAGGGAGAGGTGCCCCGGGCGCTCGCCCGCGACGATGCGGCTCGCCGAGGCCGACGTGCCGAAATCCTCGATCGCCTTGGCGGCGGCGGCGTTCACGTCCGGGTGCCCGTTGAGGCCGAGGTAGTCGTAGGACGAGAAGTTGATGAACGACTTGCCGGCGATGCGGGTGCTGGCACCGGCCCGGGTCTCGTGGACCCGGAAGAACGGATTGCCGAGCCCGATGAGGTCGGCGGCCGAGCGCTGCAGGCGCAGTTCCCGGTAACCCGGCAGGGTCTCGAAATTCTGCACCGACGGGTCGCCCGCCGGGCGCGCGGGCGCCCGCACGGGAGCGGGCCGGTTGGCGTTGCGGCCGAGGCGGTTCGTCACGAAGCCCGCGAGCGCCGCGCGCCCGCCGTCCGGTCTGGCGGGTTTGGTCACGGCAGGATTTCCTTGATGACGAGGCTGTTCTCTTCGACCAGCGCGTGGAAGGGTTCGAGGGTGCGGACGTCCACGCCCTCGCTGGCATGGCGCTGGGCGAGACTCATCACGGCGGCCGCCGCCTCGTCCACGGGGGCCGAGATCGACTGGATCAGGGTCTCGGTCAGCTCGTTGACCGTGAGCCCGGACGAGATGCCGGAGGGCGGCGCGTCGAGGGCGAAGCGCTCCTGCAGGCTGGCGCCGAGTTCGACGCCCATGAGCGAATCGAGGCCGATCTCCGAGAGGTGACGCACGCGGCTGATGTCGTCCTTCGGCAGGCGCAGGATGCGGGCGATGTCCTCGACGATGGCGTCGGCCACGGTCTTGCGCACCGTGTCGATGTCCTGGGTCTTGAGCAGCGTCCCGATGTTGATGGCCGCCACGGTGCCGGCTTCCATCTGCTGGTCCGAGCCGAGTTCGGCGTAGCTCGGGCTCTTCATGGTGGCGAGGCGCTCGCGCGCCTTGCCCCAATGCATGGAGGCGATGGCCACCACGGCGTCGTCGCTGCTGCGGCCCTGGCCCTGCAGCGCATCGGCCATGAGGTCGAGACAGTGGCGAGCATCCATCGGCGTGACGCCGACGCGGCCCGCCAGGGTCTCCATCACCGCGCGGTTGCGGGCGAGCACGCCGACATCGCCGATGGCGCCCCAGGCGACGGCGAGCGCCGGCAGCCCGGCCTTCCGCCGGCGGCGGGCGAGGCCTTCCATGAAGCCGTTGGCGGCCACATAGGAGCCTTGCCCCGGATTGCCGATGAAGGTCGTGGCCGAGGAGAACAGCACGAAGTAGTCGAGCTTTCGCGCGCGCGTCGCCGCGTCGAGGTGCTCGGCCCCGATCACCTTCGGGCGGATGACCGCGTCGAGGGCCGCCGCGTCGATGTTGGCGATGAGCCCGTCCTGCAGCACCATGGCGCCGTGGATCACGCCGGCGAGTTTCCTGCCCCCGCGCTCCACGTCCGCCAGCAGGGCATCCACCGCCTTGCGGCTGGTGATGTCGCAGGCCTTGGCCTGGACCTCGACGCCGCGGGCGGTCAATTCGGCCACGAGGGCCTTGGCGTCCTCGCTCTCGGCGCCCTTGCGGCCCACCAGCACGATGCGCCTGGCGCCGCGGTCGGCGAGCCAGCGCGCGGCCTCCAGGCCGAAGCCGCCGAGGCCGCCGGTGACGAGGTGGACGCCGTCCGGCGCGATGGTGAAATCGGAGGTGGGGGCCATCATCACGCTGCCGGCCTTCGGCGGCGCGATGACGATCTTACCGACGTGCCCCGATTGCTGCATCAGCCGGAACGCGTCGGAGACCTCGTCGGAGGTGAAAGGCTGATACGGCAGCGGCTTGAGGCCGCCTTCGTTGAACAGGGCCATGACCTCGCGGAACAGCCGCGCCCCGTCCTCGCCCTGATGCTGCAGCACCTGATCGAGGTCGACGCCGAAGTAGGACAGGTTCCGGCGGAACGGACGCAGGCCGATATGGGTGTTGGCGACGTAGTCGCGCTTGCCCAATTCGATGAAGCGGCCGAACGGCTTGAGGCAGTTGAGGCTGCGCTCCATGGCCTCGCCGAACAGGCTGTTGAGGACCACGCCGACGCCGTCGCCGGTGATGCGGCGGACATCGTCCACGAAGGCGAGCGAGCGCGAATCGAGGACATGCTCGGCGCCCAGGGCCTTCACCAGGGCGCGCTTCTCGCGCGATCCGGCGGTGGCGATGACGCGGGCGCCCTTGAGCTTGGCGATCTGCAGGGCCGCGAGGCCGACGCCACCGGCGCCACCATGGACGAGGACCCACTCGCCGCGCCGCAGGCGGGCGCAGCTCACGAGGCCGTAATAGGCCGTCAGGAAGGCGACCGGAACCGTGGCGGCGGCCTGCGCGTCGAGTCCGGGAGGGCTCGGCGCCACCACGAGCTCGGGCACGACGATGTGGGTCGAGAAGCCCGACTGCGCGAAGGCGACGACGCGGTCGCCGACCTTGAAGGCGCTGACGCCGCTGCCGACGGACAGGACCCGGCCGGCGACTTCGAGGCCGAGGCGCGGACCCGCGAACCCATCCTCGAGGATCTCCTCGGGCAGCATCGACAGCGCCCAGAGCACATCGCGGAAGTTGAGGCCGGTGGCCTCGACGGCGATCTCGACCTCGCCGCGTCCGGGGGCCCGGCGCTCGGCCGGGCCCCAAGCCATCTCGTTGAGGCCGCCGGTGTTGCTGCGCTCCAGGCGGGCGGCGGGAGCCGGCACCGCGTCGGCGGCCGGCCGGCGCGCGATCTGGCCCGGCGCGAACCGGATCACCCGGGTCTGGTCGGCGTCGAGGATGATCTCGGTCTCGGTCGTTCCCGACAGGATGAGGTCGCGCAGGCGTTCGGCCGCGAGCTTGGTCGAGAGGGCGTCGGTGACGTCGATGCGGCGCACGTCGAGGTTGGCGACCTCGTTGGCGAGGGTCCGAGTAAAGGCCCAGACGCCGGCCTCGACGGAGCCGTCGACATCGCCGTCGTCGCGTGTGGCACCGGGACAGACCACCCACAACCGGGTCTGGCGGCTGCCGAGATGCTCGACGCAACGCTTCAGGCTGAGGCAGCGGTCGCGCAGGCGGTCGGAGGCCGCTCCCTCGGTGTTGAAGGCACCGGCGAGGAACACCACCGTGTCGGGCGTTTCGCGCTCGAGTTCGAGGAGCGACTGCTCGGAATCGAGGATGATGGAGACGTGGACGCCGCCGGCCACCAGCAGAGTCGCCAGCGACGAGGCGGTTTCGGCCGCGTAGCCGTCGTGCGAGCCGATGACGAACGCGAAAGTCTGGCCGGCGGCCGGCCGGGCGCGCACGGGTGCCTCGGCGATGAACAGAAGGTCGTCGCCGTTGTCGGAGACCGCACGATCGACGGCGATCCGGACGAGGCCGGTGTCGCTGAGCGACCGCTGCCAGCCGGTGATGTCGTCGAGGCGCCCCATGGGCATGTCGCCGGCGACGTCGAACCAGTCCGGCGTCAGGCCGAACACGAGGTCGCGGAACAGGGACGCACCGGGCTCGACGGCGATGAGGAAGCCGCCGGTTGCCAGCGCATCGGCGACGAGCTGAAGGACGCCACGCTCGGCGCGGTGAAGCACGTCGCTCGCGAGGATCGCGTCGAACCCGCCGGGGGTGAGTTCGGCGGCGTCCTCGATGACCGTGACGCCGCGAGGCAGGGCGAGGCGGGCACGCTCGGCCAGGCGACGGTCTGCCTCGAACACCGAAAGCTGTGCCTCGATGCCGTCCGCGAAGGCCGCGGCCTGGGCCGACAGGGGGCCGAAGCCGACCTGGAGCACCCGCAGGGCACGGTCGCGCGGCAGGGTGGCGGCACCCTGCTCGACGATTCGCGCGATGACATCAGCCGACGCGCGGGCGGTGGCGCTGCGCAGGATGAAGGCGTCGAGGGCGTTCTGCGACAGGGTCGGGGCGTGGACGAGGTCGCCGGCGAGAAGACGGCCGACGACGGCGCCGATATCGGCGGTCAGCACGAGTTCGGCCGAGAGGTCGGGGTGATCGGCGGCGATCCAGCGCATGATCTCGTCGGGCGCCGGCAGGGTCACGTCCTTGCGCAGGGTCCAACGCTCGCCGTCGAGGGTGGCGAGACCGCTGCTCTCCAGGGCGAACAGGGCGTTCAGCAGCCAGGGGCGCATGGCCTCGGGCACGCGCTCGTCGATGGCGACGGTGCCCGAACGCTGCAGGCCTTCCGCGAGGCGGTAGGCCATGGAGGTGGCCCAGCCTTCGAGGAGCAGGTGGCCGGGGGCGAGGGGCGCCTCGGGCGCGGCGAAGGCCGCCTTGGCCTGGGGCCGCACGGCATCGGCGATGCGCTGGCGCCGGTCGAGGGGGATCGCCGTCGGTTCGGTGGCGAGCTCCGGGCGCTGCGCGATGGCGTAGGCCGCGAGTTCGTTGGTGTTCTTGGTGCGCAGGGCCTGGAAGCGGCCCTCGCGCAGGGTGGCGATGACCTCGCCCGTCGCGTCCACCAGGGTGAAGTCGGCCAGGATGCTGCGCTCGTTGGCGCGGCGTGTCCGGATCATTGCCCGGGCGATGACGGCACCCGGCCGGACGAGGCGGATCTCGCCGAAGCGCACCGGCACGTAGGCCTTGGTCGAGCCCTCGCCCATGAGGCCGGCGAACAGCAGGATCAGGCCGTGGAAGCACGAATCGAGGCGCGCCGGCACGAGGCCGAAGCGGTCGTCGGCTTGCGCCGGCACGAGATCGGAGACGATGGTGGTCTCGTCGAGGCGCGCCGACAGGGCGACCTGACGGAAGCTCGGGCCGAAGCCGAGGCCGGAGGCGGCGGCGATGCGGTAGAGGGCCTCGCCGTCGACGGCCTGCTCGCCCGGCTCGGGGATGTCCTGGCGGGCGGGCGGCTGGAACGTGCCGTCGACGATCTTCGCCGCGGCGTGGAGTTGCCAGGCGGCCTGGGTCAGGCGCGGCCGGCTCAGGATCTGAATGCCGTTGCCCGAGCCCGCGACCCGGACCATGACCTCGCGCAGGGATTCCTCCCCGAACACCATCGGCGACTGGATCTCGAACTCGGCCAGCACGACGGTGTCGCTGCGCATGACCTCGCGGGCGACGCCGAGCGCCATTTCGATGAAGGCCGCACCGGGCAGGATCGCCTGTCCGTCGATGCGGTGATCGTCGAGTTCGGGCACCGTGGCGATGTCCACGTGGCCGTGCCATTCGAGGCCGTCGACGGTGACGCGCGAGCCGTAGAGCGGGTGGTAGGCGCGCGGCGTGGTGGCGCCGACGCCTTCGGTGGTCTCGGCGAGGCGGAAGGAGCGGCGCTGCCACGGATAGAGCGGCAGGGACACGTCGCCCTTCGGGTTCTGGCCGAACACCGTGGTCTCGTCCACGGCCGCACCCTGCACGAGGGCGGCGGCCACGGTCCGGGCGATGGGATCGCCGCCGGCCTGCTTACGGTGGAGGACGCCGATGGTGGCGTTCTCGATGCCGAGCGGCTCGATGGCGTCGCCGATATGCGACAGCAGGGTGGCGCGGGGGCCGACCTCGACGAAGACGCGCGCCCCCTGGCGGGTGGCTTCCTGTACGGCCTGGGCGAAGCGCACGGGCTCGCGGATGTTGCGCCACCAGTAGCCGGCCCCGAACTCGGAGCCCGCCAGCACCGTGCCGGTCACGGTGGAGACCATGGCGGTGGCGCCCGCATGGGGCTTGAGGCCGGCGAGATCGCGCAGGAGCGGCTTCTCGGTCGGATTCATCAGCCGGCCGTGGAAGGGGTATTCGAGATCGAGCTTGCGCCCGCGGCGGCGCTTGCGCGCGAGCGCCTTCATGGCGGCGTCGATGTCGGCCACCGGGCCCGCGACCGTGATGGCCTTGGGGCTGTTGTAGGCGGCGATGTCGAGGCTCGGGTAATCCTTCAGGAACAGCTCGATCTCGTCGGCGGGCGCGAGCAGCACCGCCATGGTGCCGAGGCCGCGCGTCGATTCCTGATGCTGGCTGCGGAAGAAGATCACCTTCACGGCCTGCTCGAGGGTGAGGATGCCGGCGGCTTCCGCCGCAGCGATCTCGCCGACGCTGTGGCCGAGCACGTATTTCGGGTTGAGGCCGCGCGCCCGCAGCGCCGTGGTCGAGGCGCTGGAGATGGCGAAGATCAGGGGCTGGGAGACGCGGGTGAGCACGAGGCGCGCGTCGAGGTCCTCGGCGAACAGGGCCTCCTTGAGGGACCAGTCCGAGAGCTTGAGGAACAGGGTGTCGATGCGGTCGAAGGCGGCGCGGAAGACCGCGTTCTCCTCGTAGGCCTCGCGGCCCATGCCGGCCCACTGGCTGCCGTTGCCGGAATAGACGAAGGCGACCTCGGCCGAGCGGTCGACGGCGGTGCCGATGAGGGCGGCGTCCGTATCCTCGGACTCGCCGACGGCACGCAGGACCGTCGGCAGGTCGGCGTCGAGGGCGATGGCGAGGCGCGACGAAAGGCGCTCGCGGCGATGCGCGGCGGCGGCGGCGATGCGGGCGACCTCGGCCGGCGCGGCACCGTCGAAACGCTCGGCGTAGTCGAGGGCGAGCTCGTTGAGGGCCGCGCGGCTCTGGGCCGACAGCAGCAGCACCTCGGGCGCCCGGGTGGTCTCGGCCTTGGCGGCGACCCGCGCGCCGTCGGTGAGGACGATGTGCGCGTTGGTGCCGCCGAAGCCGAAGGAGTTGACGCCGGCGAAGCGCTCGGCCGTTCCGCGCGGGATCGCGAGCGGCTTGTTCAGCACCTGCAGGTTCAGGTCGGTGAACGGGATGTCGGGGTTGAGTTCGGCGGCGTGCAGAGAGGCCGGCACGAAGTCGTGCTCCAGGGCGAGACTGGCCTTTAGCAGGCCGGCGAGGCCCGAGACCGGCTCGGTGTGACCGATGTTGCTCTTGATGGAGCCGATGGGCAGGGGCTCGCGACGGGGCTTGCCGAGCTTACCGCCGATGGCGCCGGCCTCGATGGGGTCGCCCACGGGGGTGCCGGTCCCGTGCGCCTCGACGAAGACGACCTTGTCGAGGTCGATCTCGGCCTCGCGGTAGACCTGTTCGAGGAGTGCGCCCTGCGCATAGCCCGAGGGAAGCGAGATGCCGGTGGTGCGGCCGTCGGAATTGACGCCGCTCGCCGCGATGACGCCCCGCACGGTGTTGCCGTCGCGGGCCGCGGCTTTGGCCGATTGCAGCACGAGGACCACGCCGCCCTCGGAGCGGACATAGCCGTCGGCCTGGGCCGAGAACGCGCTGCACAGGCCGCGGCGCGACAGCATCTGGGCGTTGGAGAAGCAGATGAAGTTGAACGGGCTCGCCAGCAGGTTGACGCCGGCCACCACGGCCGTGTCGATCCGGCCGCTGGCGATGGCGGCCACCGCCGCGTCGAGGGCGACGAGTGACGACGAGCAGGCGGTGTCGACGGTGAAGCTCGGGCCCTTGAGGTCGTAGATGTACGAGATGCGGTTCGACAGGATCGAGAGGGTGTTGCCGGTGGCCGCGTAGGCGTCACCCGAGGCGGTGTCGAGGATGCGCAGGTTGCCGTAATCCAGCGACGAGGCGCCCACGAACACGCCGATGGGGGTGCCGGCCACGGCGGAGGGACGCAGGCCCGCATCCTCCAGGGCTTCCCAGGTCAGTTCGAGCAGGAGCCGCTGCTGCGGGTCCATCTGCTCGGCCTCGCGCGGCGAGATGCCGAACACGCCCGGATCGAACGACCAGATCTCGTCGAGGATGCCCGCCGACCAGGTGTAGCTCTTGCCGCGCTCCTGGGCGCGGGGATGGCCGAACCGGCTGAGCGACCAGCGATCCTCGGGGATCTGGCCCACGGCGCAGCGGGCTTCCGTCAGGAGCTGCCACAGACCCTCGACGTTCGAGGCTCCCGGGAGGCGGCAGGCACGACCGATGATCGCGATGTCTGTACGTTGAGTCACGTTCGATTCGCACACGCTCTTGAACGGGGAACGAGACCGGCCTCGAAAAGAGGCCGGGCAATCCGTCCGATCCTTAGTATGGCACCAGGGCGGTGTCCAACACGGGGAAGAAGGGACGGGCGAGGCTTGGCGCGACGAAAAAACATCCTGTCGCGCATCATGATGCGTGGCCCGCCTGCTCCGAACGGAGACCGGTGGCGGGACCGGAAATCGAACGGATCAGGCGTTGCGGATCAGCGGTCGCGACCCTGGCGGCCCCGACAAGAGAGCTTCGCCCCCCCTCATCGCGGTGCCCTGCATGCGGTCCGGAATCGACTGACGAGGATGGGCCATGGGGTTCCCGGCTGCCTTCGTGGATCGGATCGGGGACGCGTGATCCTTATGCCCGTGATCCTCGATCCCGACGGGCGGGACACAGGACTTTTGGGCGGTGCCGCTTTCACGGTTGCGGGCGTGCTTATCATCCCGACTTCGAGCAATTCCAAGGCAATCGTGTCACCGGGAGGACACACACCAGCGGGATCACGGCCTCCGTCGGGGATCCGGGATGGTGCAGCGCGCCAGTTCGCGTCGAATTGTCACCGCAGCGCAACATCGCCCTTGGCGTGTGGCTTTGGCGCCTGACCTCGTGTGACCTGGCGCCGGGCGGCACCGGGGCCCGGACGCATCGGTCCGGTCTCACAGGCGGAAATGCGCCGCCGTGCGGGACAGGTTGGGATTGTAGTACGGGTCGGCCCGAAGCTGCGGCTCCCAGCGCGCCTGCATCACCCGCATCTCGGCCTCGAACCGGGTGCGCTTCTCCGGCGTGTCCTCGGGTCCCCGGCTCTTCGATTCGTGGTGGACGAGGCGGGCGTACGGCGTCCACAGGTTGCGGTAGCCGGCCTCGCGCAGGCGCAGGCACAGGTCGACGTCGTTGAAGGCGACGGCCAAGTGCGCGGCATCGAAGCCGCCGACCCGCGCGAACGCCTCGGCCCGCACGGCGAGGCACGCCCCGGTGACGGCGGAGACCTCCTGGGTCAGGACCATGCGGGCGAAGTAGCCCGGCTCCTCCCCCGGCAGGCCGGGATGGCTGTGCCCGGCGACCCCGCCGATGCCGAGCACGATGCCGCCGTGCTGCAGGGTGCCGTCCGGATAGAGCAGCTTGGCGCCGACCGCGCCGACGCTCGGATCGAGGGCGAGGGAGACCATCTCGGCGAGCCAGCCGGGCTCGACGATCTCGACGTCGTTGTTGAGGAACAGCAGCACCGCGCCGGTCGCGGCCGCGGCCCCCCGGTTCGACAGGTCGGAGAAGTTGAACGGGCCCGGCACGGGCAGGATTCGCAGGCGCGCCTCCTCGGCATAGGACGCGAACAGGGCATCCGTCGCCGGCTCGCGGCTGTCGTTGTCCACGACCACCACCTCGATGTCCGGGTAGTCGGTCGCACCGAACAGGCCGCGCAGGACCGTCCCCAGGAGCTCGGCCCGGTCGCGGGTGGGGATGATGACGGAGACGCGCGGAGCCGGGTGGGGCAGGGGCCGCACGAGCCGGTTGAAACCCAGCGGCCCGCGTTCGGCACGGGCGCCGAAGGGCGCGGCCACCTCCGCGAGCGCGCGCAGACGGGCGGTCTCGGCCTGCGCCAGGGCACGGTCGGAGAAGGTGCCGGAGCCCCCGGCAGCACGCCAGTGATAGAGCACCTTCGGGATGTGACGTACGCGCGCGGGCGCGAGCCCCTGCGTCAGGCGCAGGAGCAGGTCATGGTCCTGGCTGCCCTCGAAGCCCGGACGCAGGCCGCCGAGCGCCCGCACCGCGGCGGTGCGCACCACCGCGAGGTGATTGATGTAGTTCTGCCCGTAGAGCAGCTCACGGTCGAAGCCGGATTTGAAGTGCGGCTCGAACCGGCGCCCACGTCCGTCGATCTTGTCCTCGTCGCTGTAGATCAGCACGAGGTCGGGGTCGGCGCGGATGGCCGCACCCACATGGAACAGGGCGGTCTCGGCGAGCACGTCGTCGTGGTCGAGGAAGGCCACGTAGGCGCCGCGCGCCAGGGCGAGGGCCTCGTTGGTGGCCCGCGCGATATGGCCGTTCACGGCCCGCCGCGTCACGCGGATGCGGGAATCGGCGGCGGCGTGGGCCGCGAGGATCCGGACGATCGCCGGATCGGTGGAGGCATCGTCGGCGACGCAGAGTTCCCAATGGGGCGAGAGCTGTGCCCGGACCGAGCGCAGGGCCGCTTCCAGCACCGCGGGCGCGGGATCGTGGACCGGCATCAGGACGGAGATCAGGGGCGGGTCGACCCAGGCGGCGGCCTCGGCGCGCAGGCGGGCCCGCTCGGGGGCGGTCAGGGTGTCGAAGCGGCGGATCCAGGCGCCGTACCCTGTGCCGCGACGCTGTCCGAGGGCGGCGGAGAGCAGGCCGCGCCCGCGCACCTTGAGGCCAAGGGCGCGCCAATAGACGGCACGAACGGTGAGGCGGGGCGCCCGCAGCACGGCACGGGCCACGAGGGCGAGGCGCCCGCGCCGGTGGATCGCCACATCCACGAGGGCGAAGGGTCGGCCCGGCGCCAGGGGGGAGAGGACTAGGGCGCGGATTGCCTCGGGCAGGCGTCCCGTCCAGGCGAACCGGTCGCCGCCCAAGGCCTCCTCCTGCAGGACCGCGCCGTGTCGGCCTTCGCACAGGACGGTCACGAGCAGGCGAGCGATCCCGCCGCTGCCGGCATCGCGGAACCGGATCGTCACCCAGGCGCCGTCGAGGCCCGCCCCGGTGAGGTCGAGGCGCGAGCCGCCGCCATCGGCCGTGAAGGCACGGATTCCGCCCGGCAGGCGGGCCGACGGCATCGCGCCCGGATGATCGCGCCCCGGGTCCCCGCCCATGCTCAGACGGTCCAGCCCTTGGCGACGGCGTCGCGCACGGCGTCCGCCATGGCGACGTCGAACACGAGCATGTCCTGGGCCGCCCGCAGGCCGCGCAGGCGTGCCGCCAGTGCCAAAACGGTCTCGGGGATCGGCTCGGGCTCGGGCACGACGGCCTCGACCCCGAGGCGATCGAACACCGTGGTGGCGAAGGCCTCGTAGAATTCGCGGTGGCCGACGACGTTGACGCGGGCCAGGATCTCGATGGCGACGATGGAATTGCCCGGGGTCATCCGATCGTTGGGCAGCTTGGTGCCGAACTGGCGAGCCAGGGGATTGTACAGCAGGTGATACGCCCCCTCGGGCATCATCTTGAAGAAGCGCTTGAGGCTCTTCGGGTCGTCGAAGTCGTAATCGCCGGTGAAATCCGCCGCCTCGGCGAGACCGCCGAGGCGCCAGGCCTGGGCCGGATCGGCCGCGACGGCGGCCCGCGCCTTCAGCCACAGCATCCGCGTCGCCATCTCGGTGTAGGGGTCGTGGATCAGGGCGGTGGTGATGAAATCGTCGCTGGCGAAGAAGCCCTCGTAGCGCGGGACGATGATGGCGCCGGACACGAAGGACGAGGCCAGCCAAGGGCTCTCGAACAGCACCCGCAGCACTTCGTCGGACAGGCGCCCGACTCCGAGGTAGCTCTGCTGGAACCGGTCGAACAGAGCCGCGGGGATGCGGGTCTCCGGCACGATGCTGGTGTCGACGAGCAGGACCTTGCCCGTCCGGAGCCCATCCTGGCGGATGCGCCGGTAGATCAGGACGTTGGTGTCGGTGTCGTAGATCTCGACGCGCCGCGCCTCGGCCAGCCCCGGCACATCCTCGGGGGTGAGCCGGAAGACGCAGTGCCCGGTGGAGTGCCAGCCGTTGGCCCGGATGCCGTCATCCGTGATCGTGGCCGGGATCTCGGCGACGCGCCGGCCCTCCACGGCGACGAAGACGCGGCTGATGGCCAGGGGGTTGTCCGGGACCACCCAGAACCTGATCTCGGCACCCAGGTCGTGATCGACGTAGAACCGCATTCCTCACCGTTGCTCGATGGCCTGGAGCCGTGCCCGATCCGCTCGGATCGCGCCTCCGGCTCCTTGTCCCTGCCGTGGTACTCGCCGCTCGCCCGACGCCGCCTCCCTCGGGGAGGCCGCCGCACGGGCCGGCCCCGGCCCTTAGCGTACTTTGAGGATCGGCGCAGGAAAATGGATCATGGTCCGTGATCGGAGCGCGCCTTTGCGCTTGCGCCCCCCAAAACCAGAAGCTATAGCCCCCCTCACCGGCGGCGAACGCAGCCGGTGAGGGCGCTTAGCTCAGCGGTAGAGCACTACCTTGACATGGTAGGGGTCACAGGTTCGAACCCTGTAGTGCCCACCATCTCACCTCCTGGCGACACGGGGATTTCCCTGGCCAAAGGCGAGTTGGTGACGAGGGATCGCAGGTTCAGCGAACCTGTCTGCGGGGAAGACCGGACCTAGACCGGTTTCTCACCTGAACTCATCCCACGACGACATCGAAGTCTTTGGATTTGCGGCCGTATCGAGCCGGCCTGCGGCCGCGGCTGCGTCGGTCATTGCAACGCCCGCCGTCTGGCAGAAGCACGAAACGCGCTGTTCCCTATGCACCTTCGCACACCGACCGCGCCGAAGCGTCGGGGGAGCGCGACTGCGCATTTTTGACCAGATCTCCCGCTAGGCGCGACGCACGCCACACCGCCCGAGACCCACCCCATGGTCACCTTCAAAGCAAAGACGCATGTCGCGCGAAGCGATTGGGAGGTCTACGCACACGTCATTCATGCACTGATGCTCCGCGACATGCGGACCCGGTTCGGCGCCTCGTATTGGGGCTACGTCGTCGTCATCCTGTGGCCCGTCGCGCACATCTTCCTGATCGTCGGCCTCATGGCCTTTCGCGGCATGCCGTCGCCTCTGGGCGACAGCGTGATCCTGTTCATCGCAACCGGTGCCGTTCCGGCCCTGGTGTTTCAATACACGTCCCGCGAGGCGATGAAGGCGATCGTCTCCAGCAAACCCCTGACCTATTATCCGCAGGTAAAGCTCTTCGATCTGATCGTCGCGCGATTCATCGTCGAGGCGGTCAAAGGATTCACCGGCCTCATCCTGATTTTCTTCATCCTGGTTTGCTTCGGCGTGGATCCGATTCCGGACGAGCCGATCATGGCGGTCGGCGGATACTGTGCCGCCCTGCTCCTCGGTCTCGGCATTGGGGCGATCAATGTCGGAATCCTGTCGTTCTTTCCCGGATGGCAGATCGGATACATCCTCGTCACGATCACGTTCTACCTGACGTCCGGTGTTTATTTCCTGCCGCAATTCATGCCGCCACAGATCTACGAGATCATGAAATGGAACCCGATGGTGCAGATCATCGAGTGGGTCCGCCTCGGATACTATACGCAACTCGGCGTGAACGTTGATTACCTCTACGTTCTGGGGATGGGATTCGGAACGTTGACCCTCGGACTCATCATGGAGCGAACGCTGGTTCGCCGCTTGGCGTAAGGCAACGGCCCTCCTCCCTTCCCGCGTGCGGGCAACGCAGCCCCCGGCGCCTTTCTGGCCCGGGGCCTTCTCGCAGGAGCACCCCTTCACCTTTCCGCCGCTCCGGCTCGGCCCGACCGGGCGTCACTGTGGAGCGAGGGCGGGGCCACTCCGCGACGCCGCGAGCAAGGGCCGGCCCTGATCCCGCGGCCATCCGACGACCACCGGCGTCGGGCCACAGGGAGGGAAGCCAACCCCGCGCCCACCGCCTGCTGCAGCCGAATCTCCGACGATGGGGGAGATCCCTTGCCCTGCGAAGCTCGATACGTCGAAGCCTGGTCCCGTCGCTTGGCCGGTGCCGTCCAACCCGAAGCCAGCGCCCACACGGGTTTATACTAACATAGATTAGCTCATCATTCGAATACGAAGGTTGTCTTTGCGCTATACAGGATCCGTTAAAACGAAATCAAGCACATCAATGTAGTTATCGGCAATCGAGATCGATTTCCGCAGCGATTTTCGCGCGAGGGCCCATGTCCTACAAATAAACCTGAAGCTGTTTGCCGAGTTTTTTGATAACCAAATATTCCTCTACCGCAAAGAGAGAAAAATACCGCCACCAAGCCATAGGATCGATCCATTGAATTCAATTAAATTCTGACATCGAGAATTTCATCGTCGGATGCGCCACGAAACCAAGTAACCGATGGGAAATCGTAAAAAATTCCTTGCCAAATCATCCGCACGACGCTTACAAATCATTGCCAACCGCCAAGTCTCCATCCCTTTGGGCTGAAAGACATTCGCCAGCCCTCTCGGTCCAGGGGTGACAATGCTCGCGTCGCACGAACTGGGAATGCTTTCCAACGAGCCGAATGCTGATCCTTCGCCGGACAGCAGATCGGACCAGGGCGTCGAGAGGCAGATCGAACAGCGCGGCTCCGTATCGCAGCCCCGCCCCTCGGCCGGGCGGGCCTACCGGGCCATCTTGCTGGCGGCCGATGGACGGATCGCGACGCTCTCCCGGCTCGACGCCCAGGACGATGCGGAAGCCCTCGTCCGGGCGGCCGGGATGGTCGATGGACATGCCGTCGAGTTGTGGGACGGCAGCCGCTTCATCGCGCATTTCCCGTCGGTGGATTAGCAGGCGCGCTGGCATACGAAGGCCGGCGCGTCGAAGGGCGGCTGCGCGAGTGGAAAGCCCCTTCGATCGCCCCAACGCTTGGCCCTGCGCGACGTCGGCCGGGCGCCAAGCTCCTGAACTCGCTCCGGCCGCATCCGCACGGGGCTCGATCCGCCGGATCGGGCACGATGCGCGGCGCGCTCCGCTCCACCATGCCCAGCCACAGCAACGCAGAAGGGGCTGGCCTGAGCCAACCCCTTGCAAACGTTAGGCAATTCTATGGTACCACCGCCCCGGCTCGAACGGGGGACCCCCAGATCCACAATCTGGTGCTCTAACCAACTGAGCTACGGCGGCACTGAGGGGGCTGTATCGCGAGCCGAAGCGCTTTTCAAGCGCCGGCTGCGCATCGGGGCGAGGAGAATGTGTGGAGAGGGCCGCCGAGGCACCGCGCGGGAAACCGATCGACGCCCGGGCGTGGCCCTCTTAAACCGGAGCCATTCCCCTCGATCGACCCGTTCGGCCCCCCGCGATGATGACGCCACGCCCCATCCTCACCCGTGTGCCGGCCCGGGCTCGCCTGTTGGCCCGGGCTCGCCTGCTGGCGAAAGTCCCCGCACGCGCGCGTGCGGCGGTGCGGGGCAGCGAGATCGGTCTCGTCGCCCTGGCGGGCCTCGCCGGCTGCGTCGCGGGCGCGGCGGTGGCCGCCATGCAGGGGGCGACGCAGGTCCTGCGCGCGTGGCTCTACGGCCTGCCGCCCGGAATGCGTCTGAGCGCGAGCCACGACGTGCCGGCCCTGACCCTGCTCCTCGTCCCGGCGGCGGGCGGCCTCGTGCTCGGCCTCCTCGCCCATACCATTACCCGGGCCATCGCCCGGCGGCACGGACGGCGCCCGCACGCAGTCGTCGATCCCATCGAGGCCAATGCGCTCCACGGCGGGCGGATGTCGGTACGCGGCTCGGGGCTCGTCGCCCTGCAGAACATGATCTCGAACGGGTCGGGGGCCTCAGTCGGCCTCGAAGCCGGCTATACCCAGATCTGCGCCAGCCTCGCGGCACGCTTCGGAGCGTCGTTCGAGCTGCGCCGGAGCGACCAGCGCACCCTCGTCGGCTGCGGGGCGGCCGCCGCCATCGCGGCAGCCTTCGGGGCGCCGCTCACGGGGGCGTTCTACGCCTTCGAACTCATCATCGGCACCTACGCCATCGCCACCCTGACGCCCGTGGTGGTGGCGGCCCTGTGCGGCAGCGTCGTCGCCCGCGCCCTGGTGGACCAACCGGCGCTGGTCACCGTCGACGGCCTCGACGCTCTCACCAGCACGGCGATCACCGGCGCCGACACCGTGCCGGTCCTGGGCCTCGGCCTCGTCTGCGCCGGCCTCGGCATCGTGATCATGCGCGGCGTCACCCTGGTGGAGGCCGGCATCCGTGCGAGCCGGATCCCCGCCCCGCTGGCCCCCGCCTTCGGTGGGCTCTGCGTCGGCGCCCTGGCGGTCGCGGTCTCGCCGCAGGTTCTCTCGGGCGGGCACGGGGCCCTGCACCTGCATCTCGGCGCGCACGGGGCGGGCATGGGTCTCGGGGGCCTCGCGCTCCTGTTCGCCGCCAAGGCGACGGCGTCGGCCCTTTCCATCGGCGCGGGGTTTCGCGGCGGCCTGTTCTTCGCCTCGCTGTTCCTCGGGGCGCTCGTCGGGGAGATCTTTTCGGGGGCGATGCCCGGCTTGGCCGCCTTCGCGCCGACGCCGCTCGCCTACGCGGTGGTCGGCATGAGCGCGCTCGCCGTCGCGGTCATCGGCGGCCCGCTCACCATGACGTTCCTGGCCCTGGAACTGACGGGCAGCTTCCCCATCACCGGCCTCGTCCTCGTGGCGGTGATCGCCTCCTCGCTCGCCGTGCGAAAAACCTTCGGCTACTCCTTCGCCACCTGGCGCTTCCACCTGCGCGGCGAGAGCATCCGCAGCGCCCACGACGTCGGCTGGATCCGCACCCTGACCGTGGACACCCTGATGCGCCGCGAGGTCGTCACCGTGCCGGTCTCCCTACCGCTGACGGCCTTTCTCACGGACCATCCCCTCGGATCGCCCTCGCGGGTCGTGGCGGTGGATGGCGAAGGTCGCTACGCCGGCATCGTCCGGGTGCCGGAGGCCCACGCCGCCGCCCGGGACGCCGATGGCCCGCCGCCCGGCCTCGCCGACCTCCTGCGTCACGCCGACGACGTCCTGACGCCCGGCATGAACGCCAAGGCCGCGGCCGCCGCCTTCGACCGCACGGAGAGCGAGGCGCTCGCCGTCGTCGACGGGCCGGAGACCCGCCGCGTCGTCGGCCTCCTCACCGAAAGCCACACCCTCAAGCGCTACGCCGAAGAACTCGATCGGCAGCGCCGGGCGATGCTGGGCGAGACGGCGTGAGCGTCACGGCGCCCACGCCCGCCCGAGGTCAGGCGTGGACCACGCGCCCCTTCGCCCCCAAGGCCTCCTCGACGGTGCCGTCGCCGTCGAGATAACCGTGACGTTTGGGGTTCGGCATGATCAGCGAGGCCACGAAGGCGATCCCGAGCATCACGGTGACGTACCAGAAGAACGAACTCTCCGAGCCGATCTGCTTCAGGTAGAGCGCCACCATCTCGGCGGTGCCGCCGAACAGGGAATTGGCGATGGCGTAGGACAGGCCCACGCCCAGCGCCCGCACCTGGGTCGGAAACAGCTCCGCCTTCACGATACCGGAGATGCCTGTGTAGAAGCTGATCACGGTCAAGCCGATCATGATCAGGGCGAAGGACAGGACCGGGTTGGTGGTGCTGCCGATGGTGGTCATCAGGGGCACCACCATGAGGGTGCCGAGTCCGCTGTAGAGCAGCATGTTGGCCTTGCGGCCGATCTTGTCCGAGAGCCAGCCGAAGAACGGCTGAATGATCATGTAGACCAACAGCGCGGCGGTGGAGATCTGCGAAGCGGTGATCTTGTCGATATGCGCCGTGTTGAACAGGTACTTCGGCATGTAGGTGGTGAAGGTGTAGAAGCTCAGGGAGCCGCCGGCCGTGTAGGCCAGCACCACGCAGAACGCGCGCCAATGCTTGAACAGGGCCGCGAAGGTGCCGGATTCCTTCGAGCTCATGTCCGCCTTGGTGGCGGTCTCGGTCAGCGACGAGCGCAGGTACAGGGCGACCACGGCGGCGAGCGCCCCGATCACGAAGGGAATGCGCCAGCCCCAGGCGGTGAGCTGCTGGGCGGTGAGCACGCTCTGCAGGACGATCAGCACGAGGGAGGCCAGGAGCTGGCCGCCGATGAGGGTGACGTACTGGAACGAGGCGAAGAACCCGCGCCGGCCCTTGATGGCGATCTCGCTCATGTAGGTGGCGCTGGTGCCGTACTCGCCGCCCACCGACAGGCCCTGGATCATCCGGGCCAGGAGCAGCAGGGCCGGGGCGAGGTGGCCGACGCTCGCGTAGGTCGGCAGCACGGCGATCATCAGCGAACCGGCGCACATCATCAGCACCGAAATCATCATCGAGGTCTTGCGGCCGAGGCGGTCGGCGAGGCGCCCGAACAGCCACCCGCCGATGGGCCGCATGAAGAAGCCAACGGCAAAGACGGCCGCCGATTTCAGGAGCTGACTGGTGTCGTCGCCCTCGGGGAAGAACACCGGCGCGAAGTACAGGGCGAAGAAGGCGTAGCAGTAGAAGTCGAACCACTCGACGAGGTTGCCCGACGAGGATGCGACGATGGCCTTGATCCGGCGGCGGTTGTCCGCCGCCTCATCGAGCCTCGGCGTCATGATTCCGGCACCGTCCGACATGCGCGTCTCCCCCTGTTTTATTTGGGATGTTGTTGAATTGGCTCATTATTTTTTTAGCATGGTCCCGCCCGGGCCTGCTGTGCGGCGACGTTAAGCTCCGCGGAAAAATTCGCAAGAGCACCGGCGGATGCCAAAATGACCGCAGGCAACGCGGCCGTGGAAGATCTGCGCTCAAGCTTTCATTCGGCCTCTCGCGCCCAAATGAAAGTCCCCGCGCAAGTCGATCCGGGGAAAATGCGGAACGGTTTCTGGGACGTCCTCGTTGCGGCTGCGCATCGGCGCCGAACGGCGCTGTCCATCGACGGGGCGGGAAACAAAACCATGAGCAAACTCTTTCGGAGCACGGTCGCGGCCGCGGCCCTGGTCATCGGCGCGACGGCGGCCTTCGGTCAGGGCGGCCCGGGTGGCGGCGCGGCCGGCGGTGCGGCCGGTGGTGGCAGCGCCGGCATCGGTGCGGGCGGCGGAGCCGGGGGTGGCGCAGGGGGCGGACGCGGCGGTGCCGGTGGCCCGGGCGCCGGTGCGGCGGGTGCCGCCGGTGCCGAGCGTGGCGGCCCGGCCGGAGGAGGCGCGGGTGTGGGCGGCGGTGCCGGCGAGCGTGGTGGTGCGGCCGAACGGGGCGGTGCTGCCGAGCGCGGCAGCCCGGGGGGCGGCCCGAACCGGGGCGCGGAAGACGGCCGCGCCGGACGCGGCGAGGGTCGGACCGACCGCGACGGTCAGCCGGATCGCGGCGCTGCGACCGATCGCGGCGAGCGGGGTGACCGCGACGGTCGGGGCGACCGGGACGGCAAGGCCGACCGGGATAGTAGAACGGACCGGGACGGCAAGGCCGATCGCGGGAATCGCGATGGCCGGGGTGATCGCGGCGACCGGGGCGATCGCGGCGCACGGGGAGATCGCGGGGATCGGGGCGCGGTCCGGGGCGCCTATGGCCGCCTCGGCGCGCCGCAGCGCACGGAGTTCCGCCAGAGCGTGATCCGGCGCGGCATTCCGCGTCTCGCCGCCGGCGCCTTCGCGCTCACCGTCGGCACGGCCATCGCCCGCAGCTACACCCTCTACGACCTGCCGCCGGACATCGTCCGCATCGCGCCGGAATACGAGGATTACCGCTACGTGCTGGTGGACGACGACATCGTCATCGTCGATCCCGACACCTACGAGATCGTCGACGTGATCCGCGGCTGAGCGGCTTCATCTCGAAGACGGGGAGGGCGCGGCCGCGAGGCGGCGCCTTTTCTCGTTCAAGCGCTTGCTCTCGTTCCAGCGCTTGCTCTCGTCTCAGCGCCTGCTGCGGTCGAGCAGCCCCGAGACGACGCGGGCGGTGTAATCCACCATCGGGACGATCCGGGCGTAGTTGAGCCGCGTCGGCCCGATCACCCCCACGACGCCGACGATCTTCTGGGCCCCATCGCGAAAGGGTGCGGCGATCATCGAGGAGCCCGACAGGGAGAACAGCTTGTTCTCCGAGCCGATGAAGATGCGGACCCCCTCGCCGCCTTCGGCCCGGGACAGGAGTTCGATGACGTCCTTCTGGGTCTCGAGGTCGTTGAACAGCAGGCGGATGCGCTCGAGATCCTCGACGGCCCGCAGGTCGTCCAGGAGATTGGCCTGACCGCGCACGATGAGCTGGCGCGCGTCGGACGGGCCGACGGAGACGGCGAGGCCGGCATCGACGAGGCGCTCGGTGATGACGTCGAGTTCGCGCTTCATCGCCTGGCGGCCGGATTCGATCTCGGCCCGCAGGGTCCCGAGTGTGCGCCCCTGGAGGCGGGCGTTGAGGTAGTTCGAGGCCTCCTGCAGGGCGCTCGCGGGCAGGCCGGGCGGCAGGTCGAGGAGGCGGTTCTCCACCGAGCCGTCGTCGGAGACGAGGACCACCAGGGCGCGGGCCGGGTCGAGGCGCACGAACTCGATGTGCTTCAGGTGCACGTTGGTCTTCGTGGTCAGCACCACGCCGGCACCGCGCGAGATGCCCGACAGCAGGGTCGAGGCCTCGGCCAGCGCGCTCTCGAAGGTGTGGCCGGAGGCCGCCGCCCGCATCTGCGCCTCGATCCGCGCCTGCTCGTCCTGGCCGACATCGCCGAGTTCGAGCATGGCATCGACGAAGAAACGCAGGCCCTGCTCCGTCGGCAGCCGCCCGGCCGAGGCGTGGGGCGCGAAGATGAGCCCGGAATGCTCCAGATCCGCCATCACGTTGCGGATGGAGGCCGGCGACAGGGTCATGGGCAGGATGCGCGCGAGGTTGCGCGATCCCATCGGCTCGCCGGTGGTGAGGTAGCTCTCCACGATCTGCCGGAAGATCTCGCGCGCCCGCTCGTTGGGCGCGGCGAGGACATGCATCGGCTGGGATGCGGAGAAGGGGCGGGCGGGCTCGGTCACGACGGTTTTCCTGGGCCACGATTGTGTCCGCGCGGGGGCCCTCGCACAAGGCGGCGGCGCGCGTTCGCATCGGAACGCGGGCTGCGGCGGGGCAGGGCACGCTTCATCCGCCCTTCAGGAACGATGGGCCAAAAGAAAAACCGCGCTTCGATGAAGCCGTCCGGGCCCATCGTGCGTTCCACACCGCTCACCTGTCCGGCCAAGCTCGAAGTCCGTGCAAGGCCGGCCCCGCGTGGCGTCAGGAGTCCCATATGCGCAACACATCCCGTTCCGGTCTGATCCGGTCCCTGGCCATCGTGCTGGCCATGATCGGCGCCATGTTCGTCGCCGCGCCCCAAGGCGCCCAGGCGGCCCCCGCCATGGTCTCGACGGAGGTCGCCGGCCCGGCCGCCGCCCTCACGGAGGTCCAGTACGGCGGCTATGGCCGTCATCACCGTCATCACCACCGCCATTACGGCCACCGCCGCCACTTCGGCCATCATTTCGGCCATCACCGGGGTCGCCATTACGGCCGTCACTTCGGTCATCACCGCGGTCACCACCACGGCTACGGCCGTCGTCACTTCTACTGAGAGACGTTCGGAGGGGCGCCCGGTGGGCGCCCTTTTCGGTCGGGGCGTTGCCGCAGCCGCGCCCGGCGCCTAAGAGCCGCGTCCTGACACTCAACCGGGAGAGCGGCGATGCGGCCCTCGAAGCGCGCCAACGACGATCTGCGCACCGTCACCCTCGAGCGCGCCGTGGCCCGCTACGCCGAGGGGTCCTGCCTCGTCACCTTCGGCGAGACCAAGGTGCTGTGCACCGCCTCCCTGGAAGAGCGCGGGCCGCCCTGGCTGCGCGGCTCCGGCAAGGGCTGGATCACGGCCGAGTATTCCATGCTGCCGCGCGCCACCCACGAGCGCACCCGGCGCGAAGTGAATTCGGGGAAGCCGTCGGGCCGCACCCAGGAGATCCAGCGCCTCATCGGCCGGAGTCTCAGGGCCGTCACCAACCTGCCGGCCATGGGTGAGCGCCAGATCACCGTCGATTGCGACGTGATCCAGGCCGATGGCGGCACCCGCACGGCCGCCATCACGGGCGCCTGGGTGGCGCTGCACGATTGTTTCGCCTGGATGCGCGCCCGCTCGATCATCTCCGTCGATCCCCTGCGCGATCACGTGGCGGCGGTGTCCTGCGGCATCGTCAAGGGCGTGCCCGTGCTCGACCTCGACTACGCCGAGGATTCGGGGGCGGAGACCGACGCCAACTTCGTGGTCACCGGCTCGGGCGGCCTCGTCGAGGTCCAGGGCACCGCCGAGGGCAAGCCGTTCTCGGAAGAGGAGCTCATGGCGCTCCTGCGCCTGGCCAAGGGCGGCACCGAGCGCCTCGTCGCTCTCCAGAAAGACACCATCGCGCGCGAACCCGCCGACAAGCGCGTCACGGACAAGAAGGCCTCCGCATGAGCCAGCACCGCATCCTCTCGGGCCGGGTCGTCGTCGCGACCCACAATGCCGGCAAGCTCGTGGAGATGCGCGAATTGCTGGCGCCCTTCGGGATCGCGGCGGTCTCGGCCGGCGAGCTCGGCCTGCCCGAACCGGACGAGACCGGCACCATGTTCTCGGAGAATGCCGCCATCAAGGCGCACGCGGCGGCCCAGGCCTCCGGCCTGCCGGCCTTCGCCGACGATTCCGGCCTGTGCGTGAACGCCCTCGACGGGGCGCCGGGCCTGTTCTCCGCCCGCTGGGCCGGGGAGTCGAAGGATTTTGGCGGCGCCATGGCGCGGGTCGCGGCCGAGATGGAGAAGCGTGGCGACACCACGCGGCGGGCGCACTTCGTCTCCGCCCTCGTCGTCGCCTGGCCCGACGGCCACACCGAGACCTTCGAGGGCCGGGTGTTCGGGCAGATCGTGTCCCCGCGCGGCACCAGCGGATTCGGTTACGATCCCCTGTTCCTGCCCGACGGCCACGACCGGACGTTCGGGGAGATTTCTTCGGAAGAAAAGCACGGCGTCGATTGGCAAACGGGCGACGCCCTTTCCCACCGGGCGCGGGCCTTCGTGCTCCTGGCCCGGGCCTGCCTGCGGCGGCCAATCTAAGCCTGCCTGCGGCGCCCGGCCTGAGGGGGCGGCCGGAGCCGCCGGCACCCTAGAGACTGTTATGAACCGCTTGCCAGTTGAGCGGCCTGTTTGAGCATGAGGCAGACGAAGGCGACGATGTGGAGATCGGCGAGTGTGCTGGGATAGC
>NZ_LMMI01000031.1:0-23173 GCF_001422775.1 Methylobacterium sp. Leaf87
TGTCCAGCAGGGCCACCGCCGCGCGTTTGAACTCGGGGGTGAACTCGCGTCTCGTCTTGGCCCTCAAACACCTTCCCGGCCCGCAAGGAGCGTATCAAAGGTGTCCGTGAAAGCGGGGGAGGATCAAACTCGGTCTCCTTGTCGCCGTGGACGACGGAGAACGCACCGTCCGGCAAGCCCGCCTCCTTGAGCCAGGCGGCGACCAGGAGTGCCGGTGAGGGATCGCGCTCGGAGGGCTTCAGCACGAACCAATTGCCGCAGGCGAGCGCCACCGGGAACATCCACATCGGTACCATGACGGGGAAGTTGAACGGGGTGATGCCGGCGACCACGCCGAGGGGCTGGCGCAGGGAATGACTGCCGACGCGGGTGCCGACATTCTCCGTCACTTCGCCCTTGAGGAGCTGTGGCGCTGCGGTGGCGAACTCGACCACTTCGAGCCCGCGCTGGATCTCGCCCTTGGCGTCGGACAACACCTTGCCGTGCTCTGCGGTGATGAGGGCCGCGAGCTCGTCGATGCGCTCCTCGGCGATGCGCAGGAATGCGTTGAGGATGCGCGCCCGGCGAAGCGGCGTGGTATGGGCCCAGTCGCGGGCGACCGCCTTCGCGGCCGCCACCGCATCGTTCACATCCGCCGCGTCGGCCAGCGCGACCCGGCCGGTCTCCTCGCCGGTGGCGGGATTGTAGACGGGGGCGGTTCGCGTACCGGTGCCGGGAACGGTCCGGCCGCCGACGAAGTGGTGGATTGCGGTGGGCATGGCTGTCTGGTGTCCTGTTTCTGGGAGATACGCGAACCGGCGGATCGAGAGCAAAGGGAATGCCTTCGACGGAACGTCGCGACACCCGCGTCAGGAAATGTTCATGTCCCTGCGCGGCCGCGGGGCAGGCGGCGTGCCGAAGACGGTTGCCACGGACCGAAACGGGTGGCGGTGGTTTCCGCTCGTGGGCGTGCCGAGCTTTCCCGCCCCCGATGGCTAACGCCGCGAGGCGGCGGAGTTCACCCCGGGCGATTCCAAGCGGCGGCGTCGCCAGAATGTCATGGCTCGCATCATCGCCGGTAATCGTGCCGGACGCCCTCGCGCATAACACAATCACCGGCTAACCCGGTCCGCATGCAGGCCCTATCCCTTCCGGACCCCGAAACCTTGTCCCGCGGGCAGCTCGAAGCCGAAGTGCGCCTGCTGCGTGCCCAGTCGGGCTCGCTCGCACAGATGTTCGAGCAGGCCCCGAGCTTCATCGCCCTGCTCAGTGGCCCGGAGCACCGATTCACCCTCACCAACGCCGCCTATCAGCGGGCCATCGACCACCGCGACGTGGTCGGTCGCACGGTGGCCGAGGCCTTGCCGGACGCGGCGGCGCAGGGCTACGTCGATCTCCTCGACGACGTGTTCCGCACCGGCCGGATACACAAGGCGACGGGCGCGCGGTTCGATGTCCAGGCCACGGCCGACGGTCCGGTCAACGAACGCTACCTCGACTTCGTCTACCAGCCGATCACCGACGCGCAGGGCACCGTCGTCGGCATCTTCGTCGAGGGGCACGACGTCACCGAGCGCACCTTGGCGGAGACCGCCTTGCGGGCGAGCGAGGCGCGCTACCGGACCCTGTTCGAGAGCATCGAGGTCGGCTTCTGCATCGTCGCGATGAAGTTCGCGGGCACCCACGCCGTCGATTACCGAATCGTCGAAGCCAATCCCGCCTTCGTTCGGCAGACGGGGGCCGATGTCGCCGGCCGGTGGGTGAGCGAGTTCGCCCCCGACCTGGAACGCCACTGGTTCGACACCTACGGCCGCGTCGCCCTCACGGGCGAACCAGCGCATTTCGAGCATTACGCGGACGTGTTCGGGCGCTGGTTCGACGTGCGCGCCCTGCGGACCGGCGATCCGGCCGCACACCACGTCGCCATCTTCTTCTCCGACATCACGGAGCGCCGGAACGTCGAGACCCGCGCGGAAGCCGGTGAACGCGAATTGCGTCTCATCACCGACGCGCTGCCGGTCCTGATCTCCTTCATCGGCGCGGACCACGTCTATCGCTTCGCCAACCGGGCATACGAAGACTGGTTCTCGATGCCGGCGGGGGACGTGGTCGGACGGGACGTGAGGGACCTCCTCGGACCGGACGCCTATGCCACCCGCAAGCCCTACATGGACCGGGCGCTGGGCGGCGAATCGGTGACCTTCGAACTCGACTGGCCGCAACGCGACGGGCGGCATCGCGTCGCCGAGATCCGCTACCTGCCGCGGTGGGACCCGGCCGGCACCGTCGACGGTTTCCACGTGTTCGTGCACGACGTGACCGCACGCAAGCAGACGGAATCCGAACTCGCGCGCCAGGTCGCGCTGCGGACCGCGGAGCGCGATCAGGTCTGGCAGGCCTCCTCGGACCTGCTCTGCGTCGCCACCCTCGACGGGTACTTCGTCAGCCTCAACCCGGCTTGGCCACGGACGCTGGGATGGAGCGAGGCCGAGATGAAGGCGCGCCCGTTCCTCGACTTCGTGCATCCGGACGACGTGGCATCCACCCTCGCGGCGGCAGCCGGCTTGGCGCGCGGCGAGCCGCAACTCACCTTCGAGAATCGCTACCGCCACCGGGACGGCACGGACGTGTGGCTGTCCTGGAACGCGGTGCCGCGCGACGGCCTGATCTACGCCTCCGTGCGCGACGTGTCCGAGGCCAAACGTCAGGCCGAGATCCTGGAACGAACCGAGGAGGCTCTCCGGCAATCGCAGAAGATGGAGGCGGTCGGCCAACTCACCGGCGGCTTGGCACACGACTTCAACAACCTGCTCGCAGGTATCTCCGGCTCCCTGGAGCTGATGCAGACCCGGATGGCGCAGGGGCGGCTCACCGAGGTCGATCGGTACATGACGGTGGCGCAGGGAGCCGCCAAGCGCGCCGCCGCGCTCACCCACCGGCTCCTCGCCTTCTCCCGGCGCCAGACCCTCGACCCGAAGCCGACGAGCGTGAACCGTCTCGTCAACGACATGGAGGAACTCGTCCGGCGCACGGTCGGCCCCGCGATCCAACTCGAGGTCGTGGGTCTCGCGGGCCTATGGCCGGCGCTGATCGACCCGGGCCAGTTGGAGAATGCGTTGCTCAACCTGTGCATCAACGCCCGGGACGCGATGCCGGACGGCGGCCGCATCACCATCGAGACCGCCAACAAATGGATGGACGAGGCCGGGGCCCGCCAGCACGACATGCCGCCGGGTCAGTATCTCAGCGTCTGCGTGACGGACACCGGAAGCGGCATGTCCGCCGACCTCATGGCCAAGGTGTTCGAACCCTTCTTCACCACCAAGCCCATGGGGGAGGGCACCGGGCTCGGCCTGTCGATGGTGTACGGCTTCGCCCGCCAGTCCGGCGGACAGGTCCGGCTCTATTCGGAGGTCGGACAGGGCACGACGGTCTGCCTCTACCTGCCGCGCCACTACGGTGAGGCCGACGAGGCCGACGTCACGCGACGCCCCCCCGAAGTCGAGCGTGCGGGCCAGGGCGAGACCGTGCTGATCGTCGACGACGAGCCGTCGGTGCGCATGCTGGTCACGGAGGTGCTGGAAGATCTCGGCTACACCGCCATCGAGGCCGGCGACAGCATCGCCGGTCTGAAGATCCTGCAGTCGGATGTCCGGATCGACCTGCTGGTGACGGATGTCGGGCTACCGGGTGGCATGAACGGGCGCCAGATGGCGGACGCGGCACGTGATCGGCGGCCCGACCTGAAGGTGCTGTTCATCACCGGCTACGCCGAGAACGCGGTCCTGGGAAACGGATACCTTCGCCCGGGAATGCAGGTTTTGACAAAGCCGTTCGTACTGGAGACGCTTGCATCCCGCATCAGGGATCTCATCGCCAGGACCGTCTGACCCCGGGCATTTCACGATGCCATGCGCAGCACCCGCCGGAGATTCCATTGGGTCCCCGGGGGGGGCAAGCCGTGCGGGCGTTCGGCGTCACGCCGCCCGCTTCAACCCATCGATCTGCTGCAGCCGCCCGTCCTTCACCTGCAGGATGCGGTCGGCGAACGGCAGCAGGTGAGCGCTGTGGGTCACGAAGACCTTCGACACCGGGATCGCCATCAGGGCGCGGATCAGGGCCTCTTCCGACACGGGATCGAGGTTGGCCGTGACCTCGTCGAGGAGGAGCAGCCGGGGCTGGCGGCACAAGGCGCGGGCGAGGATGAGCCGTCGGCGCTGGCCGGTGGAGAGCAGGGGGCTCTCGTCGGAGAGGAGCGTGGCGAAGCCCTGGGGGAGGGACTGGATCTCCTCCAGTAGCCCCACCACCGACAGCGCGGCCTTCATCTGCTTGTGGGTGACGTCGGGCGAGAACAGGGACAGGTTCTCGATCACGGTGCCGGCAAGCACGCGGTCGTCGGCGAAGACGCAGCCGATATTGGCGCGATACTCGTGGATGCCGAACTCCTCCAGGGGGCTGCCATCCACCATCATCCGGCCGGTCGCACGGACGTTCAGGCTGGACAGGACCTTGAGCAGGGACGACTTCCCGCAGCCCGACGGCCCCACGATGGCGATGGTCTCGGGCTTGTCGATGCGGATGGTCAGATCGAACGGTTCGATGAGCGGCCGGCCGCGGCGGCCGAACTGGATCGACACCTCCTCGAGGCTGACGCTGCGCCGGATCAGACGGTCGATGCGCAGGCCGGCGCTCGCCGGCTCCGGGCTCTCGTTCAGCACGTCGTCCAGGCGGGCGAAGTGGACCCGCATCACCGAAATCTGCAGCAGGCTCATGATCAGAGTGTTCATGGCGGTGAAGAACGACGCCCGCAGGGCGAAGAACGCGTACAGCACACCCACCGACAGGGTACTCTTCATCACCTCGGTCACGCCCATGAACAGGGTCGCGACGGTGCCGAGCATGAAGATCAGGTGAAGGAACAGATCCGCGTCGATGGAGAGCTTTTTCGCGCGGTAGCCGTAATTGGCGAACCGCGTGAAGTTCTCCAGCCATTTCAAGCCGAAGAAGTTCGTGGTGTTGCCGACCTTGAGGGCGCGGATCTGGGCGAGGCCGTCGAGCAGGCGGGCCTGCTCCTCGGAGCGAGATTCGAGGGTGAGCGCCGTGCTGCGGGCGATACCCGGATAGGTGGCGAAGCGCACGAGGATGGCGGCCGCCAGGGTCACCACGGAAGCGAACGCCATACTGGGCGAGTAGTAGTACATCATCCCGACGAGCAGGATCGACATCGTCCCGTCGGCGATGGACGAGACGAAACCGCCGACGAGGAAAGTCTTGATCTGGTCCACCGACGAGACGCGGGTGACGAAGTCTCCGGGATGCCGGGCCTCGAAGAACGTCATCGGCAGGCGAAAGGCGTGGGAGACGATGTTGCGGGTGAAGTGAATCTCGAACAGCGTCGCCGAGCGCAGGGCCACCAGGTCGCGAAGCCAGCGCGACAGGGCGTCGAGGGCGCTGAAGAGGATGAGGCCGATGACCACGACGGTGAGGAGGTCGAGGTCGTACTGCGGGATCACGCTGTCGACGGCGGTCTGCAGGAAGATCGGCGTCGCCAGGGCGAACAGGGTCGCGGAGAACGACAGCACCGTGATGAGGGCCAGGGTGTGCTCGATGCCCCGACACGAGCGCAGGACCGCCCAGAACAGGGACTTTCGCGACGTCTTCACCGCCTCGAAATCGACCCGCCGCTCGAACTCGAGGGCGATGCCGCCGAAATGGTGCTCCATGTCCTCGCGGGCGTAGAGCCGCTCGCCGAAGGCCGGATCGTGAACGTGGAACGTGCCGCGCACCACCTTCTCGAGCACCACGAAGTGGTTGCCGTTCCAGTGCAGGATCGCCGGGCAGGCGAGCTTCGACAACTCGCCGGTGTTGGAAATGGCCAAGCCCTGCGCGTCGAGCCCGATCTGGCCGGCGACTTCGACGATCTCCGCGAACGTCATGCCCTCCTGCGACGGCGGGAACAGCGCACGCAGGTAGGGCAGGTCGATGTCGTGGCGGTGCGCGTTGGCGACCATTGCCAGGCAGGCGAGCCCGCATTCCATGGTTTCGTTCTGCAGAACGGTCCGGACGGCGCGTTTGCGCTCGCCGAACCCGCCGAACACCGATTGGCCGAACATCAGCGTCCCCTCAAGGCTCGGATCGGATCGAGGACCCAATCGAGCAGGCGGCGGCGCTCCACCACGATATCGGCCGAAAGAGTCGAGCCGATCTTCACGGGAATGCGCTCGCCATAGGCGTCCACGTCGGGCCGGTCGGGCCGGATCTCGATGCGGTAGGCGGATTGGCGCTCCACCGGGCGCGGATCCAGGCCGATATCGGGCTTGTCCTCGCCCGCGAGGCCGCGCACGGCGGCGGTGGAGATGTAGGTGATGGTCCCGTGCTGGATGCCGAAGGTCTTGAACGGGAAGGCATCGTACTTGATGATCACCCGCTGACCGACCTTGGCGAGGCCGACGGCGCGGGCCGGGGCCTCGACGACGACGAGGGGGGCGGCGTTCGGCTCGCCGGTGGCGGCCACGAACTGGCCGGGCTTGACCGAATCCCCGACTTTGGCGGCGAGCGCCAGCACGGCGCCCGCGCTCTGGGCCTGAACCTCGACGGCGGTCTCCGTGCGCAGCATCGCGAGCCGGCTGTCGGTGGATTCGATCTGGTTCTGGGCGCTCGCCTTCTGCGACACCTTGGTGGCGACGAGGAGGTCGAACTCGCGGCGCCGCTCCGAATCCTGGCGCTGCACTTCGAGGCGCTTCAGGCGCAGGTCGGAGAGCTGGCGCTCCAGGTCGAAGGTGCCGCGCTCGTGCGATTCGAGCATGTCGCGGGTGGCGTAGCCGTCGCGCATGTAGGCGGCGATCCGGCGCACCACGGCGCGGCTCTTCTCCGTCGCGGCGGCATGGCGCTGCGCCTGCTCGGCGAGGCCGGCATAGAACACCTCCTGGTCGGCCGCGATCTGCGCCTGCTGCTTCGTCGCGCGGGCAATGAACGCGTCGGCCCGCTCCACCTCGTCCTGCAGGCCCTTGCGGGAGAGTTGGAGGTTGCGCATCTCGGCCTCCACGGCCGATTCCCCACCGGAACTCGCAGAGCCGATGCGCAGGGCGTAGACCGCTTGGCCCGCTTTCACGGGATCGCCCTGGTTGAGGAAGATCCTGGTGATCACGCCGGCCCGGGGCGCATCGAGGCGGGCGAAACCGCCCGTGGCCGCGACCGTGCCCCGCACGGTTTCGGTCTGGGCGAAGTGACCGAACCACAGGCCGCCGATCACCGTGCACACCGTCAGCGCCACGAGCCCCGTCGCCAGAGTCGCGGTTCGGTTCTGACGCAGATCGATGGTCTGGACGATGCGGGGATTCTGGACGATGCCGGGCATCGGCCCGTCATCGGGATTCCCGGAGGTCTCCTCCGGCTGTGCCTCCGGCGGATCATCGTCGACGGGACGCGCATCGGACTCGGCCCGGACCATATGGCGGGCGGCAGCGGCCTCGACGCTCCGAGCCGGGGATTGCGTCGTGTCGTCCTCGGGTGGGCCGGCCCGGGTCACGTCGAAGGTCATGCCTGTCCGCCCTCGTGGAGAAACTCGTGCAGGCGCGGCCACATGAACCATTGGGCGGGGGCCGTCAGCACCGAGGTCTCGATGTGGCGGCGAACCAGACTCGTCACCCGTGCCTTGGTCTCCGGACCGCTATCGGCGACCTCGAAGGGCTGACCGCAACGAACCGTGTCGCCGGCGCAATCCGACGTGATGGAGAGCGGCAGGACCGCCGCCTCCGTCAGGCGGGCGAGGCTGTCGATGCCCATGGCGAGGCGGATCGGTCGGCCGAACAGGGTGGTCTCGACGGGTCCACCGTAGCTCGCCGGCAGGTCGACGAACGACACGATGACGGACCCGGTGCGGGCGAACCGGATCGCATCGATGTAATCCTGCTTGTCGCGGACGTTCAGGAACCGCATCTCCATGCCCATCTCGGAGATGCGCTGCATGACGCGGGTCTCGACGGCGCGGTCCTCGCGCGCCCGCAGGATCAGCATCCGCCGATCGCGAAAGAAGTCGTGGATCAGGCGAGCGAAGGGCAGGGCGAAGCAGCCCATGTGGAGCGGCGCCAGGATCACCGGCTTCCCGCTCGACGCCACCCGGCGGATGAGCTCCGGATCGGCGAACCGCACCGATTGCCAGTCGGCGACGATGTCGGCGTGCGAGCGGGTCACCAGGGACAGCCACTCGAGGCCGTAGAGGTCGTCCGAAAACGCGGTTTCGGCAGCGAGGCGACTGGCTTCGGCCCGGGGCAGGCGCAAGGTCTGGCGTAGGATCGGCGCGACGCCGCGTGCGGGCAGCCGGCGCGTCACCCGCTGGGCGAGCCACAGGGTCCGAAGGGCGCGGCGGCGCAGCCTCAGCGGCAGGGCGGCGACCCGCAACTGTAGAGGGGTGACGTCGTTCATCGCCGGGTCCAGTCCATCCACGGGCAATAGACTGATTTGCGTTGACAGTTCTTTAAGTGCGAACGCCGCCCGGGCATCCCGGGCGGCGTTCCATCAATATTCGTGATCGAGGCTTCGGCGGCGAGGCCCGATTTGATCCCGATCGAGACCGGTCCGAGCCGCCCTTACGAGCAGTCTGCGCCCTTGGACGGGGGGCAGTTCGGGGCCGGAGCCGGCTTGCAGTCGACGGGCTTGGTACCGCCGGAGACCTTCTTGAGATCAGTGAGAGCGAGCTTCTTCATGGGATGCATGTCCTGAATGAGAGGGTAGCGAAGTCAGTCGACCGGGCGGGCCGGCGAGTCGGCTTAGGAGCAGTCGGCGCCCTTGGACGGCGGGCAGTTCGGGGCCGGGGCCGGCTTGCAGTCGACGGGCTTGGTACCGCCGGAGACCTTCTTGAGATCGGCGAGATTGAGCTTCTTCATGGGGATACTCCAGATCGAACCCGGCCTGACCTTGAGGCTGCCGGCTGGCTGCTGTTCAGCCATGGACAAACCGTACCCAGCACCCGGGGCCGCATCAATGCAGTCAAACTACGGTGCCGGGCCAATGGTTACCACCCGAGACTATTTCCGGAATTTACCATCAAGAGGGATAGATTTTGTAGAATACGAACCGCGACTTGCGGATTCAAAGACCGGATTGATATTTGAGCCTCCTTCAGAGTTGCGAGGCCCACCAATGGTAACGCAGTCATCCACCCCCGCCGCTGCCCAAGACGAGATCGAGACCACCCTGCTCGAAATCTTCCGCACCCATTTGAAGACCGAAGGAACAGGTTGGGACGCCAACACCACCATGGCGGAAGCTCAGGTCGACTCCTTCGATCTGGTCGAATTGGTCTTCGAGATCGAGGACCGGTTCGGAATCGAAGTCAGCTTCAACGCCAATTCGGGCGAGACCGGTACGCTCACCGTCGGACACGTCGCCGAGATGATCCGGGCCGGACTGGCGGCGAAGAAATCCCAGGCCGCCAAATCCACCACCGCCGCCGACATCGCTCCGATGTCCAAGGTCCAGCTGGCGTGACCGCCGTCGTGGTCTCGGGCCTCGGGGTCGCGGCCCCCGGCGGGCTCGATACGGAAACGTTCTGGACGAGCCTCGTCTCGGGACAGAACGTGTTCTCGGCGAGCCGCGCCCTGCCGGATTCGGGGATCGTGGTCGCGCAGATCGACGAGACCGCGGATTTCTCCCGCCTGCCGCTCGCCTCGCAGGCGGCCTGCGACCGCAGCGCGATCCTCGCCGTTGCCGCCGCACAGGCCGCGATGGCGGACGCGAAGCTGAGCCTCGACGCGGTGGCGCCGGAACGCGTCGCCGTCATCCTCGGCAATGGCGGCGGCGGCCTGACCAGCCTCGACGCGCAATACTCGCGCCTGTTCAAGGACGGCAAGCGCCCGCACCCGTTTTCCGTGGTGCGGGCGATGACGAGTTCTTCGGCGAGTTGGGTCTCCCTCGCCTTCGGCGCCAAGGGACCGTGCTTCGTCATCGCCAGTGCCTGCGCGTCGGCAACCCACGCCATTGGGCTCGCGGCGCAGATGATCCGCGCCGGCATCGTCGACATCGCCATCACGGGCGGGACAGAGGCGCCGCTGTCGCACGGCACCCTGATGGCCTGGGATGCCATGAAGATCATGAGCCGGACCCGGTGCCGCCCGTTCTCGCGTGACCGCGACGGCCTCGTCGTCGGGGAGGGAGCGGGGATCCTCGTTCTGGAGCGCGCCGACCACGCCCGTGCGCGGGGGATCACCCGATCGGTCGCGCTCGCGGGTTTCGCCTCCAACGCCGATGCGGGCGACATCGTCGCGCCGACCGTCGATGGAATGGCCCGAGCCATGCGCTCCGCCCTCGCGGATGCCGGCCTCGCGCCAGACGACGTCGCCTACATCAACGCCCACGGAACGGGCACGCGCGCCAACGATCTCACCGAAGGCAACGCCATGGCGGACGTGTTCGGGCCGGGGCGCATCCCGCCGGTCTCGTCGACCAAAGGCGCCACAGGACACGCCCTCGGTGCGGCCGGGGCCCTGGAGGCCGTCGCCACGATCCTGGCCATGGAACGCGGGATCGCGCCGCCGACGGCGAACCTCGTCGAACTCGACCCGGCGCTGGATTTCGACGCCATCCCATGTGTGGCCCGGCCGATGCCCATCCCCGTCGCCATGTCGAATTCCTTCGCCTTCGGAGGTCTCAACGCCAGCCTGATCTTCCGGACGGCCTGAGCCTTTCGCCCGCCATCGGACCAGACAGCCATGAACGCGCACGTGACTCCGCCGGAAACGCTTTCACCCGACCCTGCGGCATACCTCGACGCCCTGAGGGCGCGGGTCAAAACAACCATCGGCACCTCCGACTGGGTGGTGATCGACCAGACGCGGATCGACCGGTTCGCCGAGGCGACGGGGGATTTCCAGTTCGTCCATGTCGATCCCGTCCGGGCCGCCGCAGAGACGCCGTTCGGCGGCACCATTGCGCATGGCTACCTGACCCTCGCCATGGTGGGGACATTCGCGGCGGCGGCACTTCCACCCCATCCGGCGGTGCGCCTCATGGTCAACCTCGGTGCAGACAAGGTTCGCCTGCTGGCCCCCGTCCGGGTCGACCACGCGATTCGCGGCGTGTTCACCCTCGCGGGTGTCAGCGTCCTGCCGGAGGGGAGGGCCGCCCTGCGGATCACGGTCGCCATCGAGTGCCGGCCGCCGGGTCCCTCTGCGGCCGATCCGGTATTCGCACTGACCGCCGACCTGTCCATCATGCTGATACTCAACGAGGCGTGATGGACAGTCGAAAAATCATCTTGTCCACTTGTCGACCGGACGAGACTTCAGCCCGACCACCGGTAGAAAACCGCTTCTGCGCCGGGACAATTTCTAGAACGAAATTAACTTTTATCTTTCACAGTATGATTTTCATGAAAAGACTTAGTTGATTATCTTGACTGGATTGCGCGCCTGTGAACGGTATGAGTTTCATCGCCGGTTAACCTTGACAGTCTATTCACGACCGACACGCAGCGCATGTCGGGCGACTGGATTTCAACATGGATCGGACGGAGCGGGCAGGGGCGAACGGCGGCCCGTGCGGCACCCTTGGTGGCGGGGTGCGCCGCTCAGTGCGGTACGGCATGCTCGGCGTTCTGCTCCTCGCCGGTCCGGCGCCCGCGGAAACCCTCGACACATCGATGCACTGGGCCCTGCGAGACAGCTACGACCGCAAGGCCGACGATGCGCGTCAGGCAGCGGCGGAGGCCCGGGTTCTCGGCGGCTACGAAGCCTTCCTGCCGACGGCGGCCTACGTCGTCACCCACCGCCTCGACAGCAACATCCGGTACTCGCCGGACTTCACCAGCACGCCCGAAGCGCCCATCGGGATCGACACGGTGCCGCGGCGCCAGCCCGAGGTCGAGGCGTTCCAGCTTTCCCTGCCCCTGTTCGACGGCCTGCGACGCTACCACGATCTCGAGTCCGCACGAAGCGCTGCCGCCGCCGGCCGGGAGCTCCAGAACGACAAGACTCAGCAGATCCTGTACGACACGGCGAGCGCGTATCTCGCCGTCCTGCGTGACCGCACCATCCTGCGTCTGCGCCAAGTCGCCATCGCAGACGTGGCAAAGGTCGCCAAGAGCGTCGCCGTGAAGCTCGAGGTCCACGACGCCACCCTGGCGGACTCGGCCCTGGCCGAATCGCGGGTCACCGCCGCCATCGCTGCGCACGAACAGGCGAAAGCCAACCTGCTTGCCTCGGAACTCGCCCTGGCGCGCCTCGCCGGTCCGACGGCGAACCCGTCGGGCCTGCCTCGCATCCCGAGCGCGTTGCTGCCCCGGTCCCTCGATGAGTTGCGCGACACCCTGCTGCAGACGAATCCGCGGCTGCTCGCTGCCCGTCTCAATGCGGATTCGGCTGCCTCCAGCGCCAAGGTCGCCTATGCGCGCTTCTCGCCGCAACTGAACTTCGTCTTCGCGCATACGCGCCAGGGCGCCGTCTCGAACTATCCCTACAAGGTCCGTGATACGTCGGCGATGCTGCAGGCGCGCATCCCGATCTACGACCCCGGTGAGTTCGCCGACGTGGCGCGCGGCCACGCCCTCGCCGATCAGAGGTCCTTCGAAGCCCTCGATCTCGAGCGGACCGTCCTGACCCAGGCCTCCACCGCCTTCGTCCAGCGCACCTCGTTGATCGTCCAGACGAAGCTTGCGGCCAAACGCGTGCGCAGAATCGAGGACGCCGTGCTCGGCCGGAAAATGGAGCTCCGCCTCGGCTCCATGACCATCGTCGATCTGTTGAACACCCTGGCGGAATTGACCGAAGCCAATGTCGCCAAGATCAACATCGAATTCGAGCGCGACAGGATCACGTATTCCCTCGCCTCCGCCATAAACCGGCTTCGGGTTTAGCGACTGCGGGCGCGCGACGCGCGGGCGCAGGATTCGCGCCGCGGAACCTGGGCCGCACGGCCCCGGCGGGAAGGCGTCGCCAGAGAGGGCCGGGCTCTTCCGGCGCGTGGCCCTCGGTGTATCCTCGCTCGGCGGACGAAGCGGAGCCGGGAGATCGAATGCGGGGGCGCGAGCAGGTCGGGACGGGTCGTTCGGTCCGACGCGTGACACGGGAGTTGCGCCGCCTGGAGGCGCTGGCGGCCCGCCGGCGCCTGCGAGTCCGACTCCTGCGCGGCCTGCGCGGCACCCTCGGGACGGGAGCGACCCTCGTGGCCCTGGTCAAGTTCAAGCTCGCGGCCTCCCTTGGTCTCAAGGTCGCGCTTGCCGTCCTCGTGGGAATCGGCCTCGCCTGGCCCTTCCTCGTCTTGGCGGTCCTGACCCTCGTCGGCTTGGTTCTGGCCCTTGTCAGCGTCTTCGAGGGTGGTCATGCCGGGTCCCTCGATTGCCCCGATGGCTCGGGCTGCGAACGCCGGGAGAAGCGTGCCGAACGGCTCAAGCATCTCATCGCGACGCGAAGGGAATGGCTCGACGCTCAGGCCGTGCCGCCGACACCACCCTGATCTGTGCCGTCGAAGCGATACCCCTACGGATGCGACATCGCGGACGGCCGCCCATACGGATTGCGGCCGCGCTTTAATCCCCCTGGGGGCAACGATGTGCCGAGGCTCCGGTTGTCCTCGGCACAGCGAGTACGGGTTGCGAACATGGAACGGTCGAACGACTTCATCGAGCGGAATCACCCGCAGGCCGAAGCCTTCGCAGGCCCCGAAGTCCGGGCGGCGGAAGAGCGCGTGCCCGACGCGGAAGCGGCCGAGGATGTCGTCCTCGAACCCCTGGCCGACTACCCCCGGATCGATCTGCGCGGTGCCGGCGAGCCCTGGGAGAAGCGTCGTGCCGCCGGCAAGGTCCTGCGGGATAACGTGCCGCACGAGAGCCATGCACCGCTCTTCCTCCCGGAGAATCGGCCCGATCCCGTGGCCCTCATCGAGGCCGCGCACGAGGGGCGCCAGCCCCATCTCGTCCCCTTGCGCGTGGCGCGCATGGCGAGCTCGCCGTTCGCCTTCCTGCGCGGGGCCGCGCACGTGATGGCCTGGGATCTCGCCCAGTCGCCTCGCAGCGGCATCATGGTGGCGATGAACGGCGACGCCCACATCTCGAATTTCGGTCTGTTCGGCACGCCCCAGCGCGACGTGGTGCTCGACCTCAACGATTTCGACGAAGTCACCATCGGCCCGTGGGAATGGGACCTGAAGCGCCTCGTCGCCAGCATCGAGGTGGCGGCCCGCGGCGATCACGTGGCCCCGGCCGAGCGCCGCGCCGCGGTCGTGGCGGCGGTGGGCGGGTACCAGCACACCATGACGGAATTGGCGCCCCAGGGCCCCCTCGACGTCTGGCAGCACGCCGCACGCGCCGACAACCTCGACTTCTCGGGCATCCGCATCGACGGCGAATCGCAGGGTGTCGTGCGCAAGGCCGTGGAGAAAGCCCGCAAGCGCACCAACCAGACCCTGCTCGCACGGGTCGGCGAGCGCCGCGTCGATGGCGGCTGGCGGTTCCGCGAGGACCCGCCGATCCTCACCCGCGTCGACGACGAGACCCGTGAGGCGATCATCAGCGGGCTCGAGCACTACGCCGACACCCTACCGCGCGAGCGCCGGTTCATGCTGAGCCGCTACCACGTGGTCGACGTCGCCCACCGGGTGGTGGGCGTCGGCAGCGTCGGCACCCGCGCCTACGTGGCCCTGCTGTGCGGCAACTCGGACCAGGACGTGCTCTTCCTGCAAGTGAAGGAAGCCGTGCGCCCGGCACATGCCCCCTACTTGCCCGGCATGCCCGAGCCCTATGCCAGCCACGAGGGCGAGCGCGTGATCTACGGCCAGCGCCTGCTCCAGGCGGTGGGCGACCCATTGCTCGGCTGGACCAGTATCGCCGACCGGCCGTTCTACGTGCGGCAGATGAAGAACATGAAGGGCGAGATTCCGGTGTCGTGCATGACCGGTCAGCCGCTCCTGTACTTCTCCTGGGCCTACGGCGCGCTCCTCGCCCGCGCCCATGCCCGGACTGGGGATGCCGCCGCCATCGCGGGTTATTGCGGCAAGGACCGCCACGCCGACCTGCGCGAGGCCTTGGCCGACTGGGCCAGCGCCTACGGCGAGCGCAACCAGGCCGACTACGAGACTTTTCTCGCGGCCATCGCGGACGGCCGCCTCGAGGCGGCACCCGATCCGCATCTGTGACGATCCGTCGGGCCTTACCGGTGGGCGGGGCGGCACGGAGCGCTTGATTCTCGGGCGCCCCGCCGGAAGGGTGGAGCATGGCGCGCCGCATTCACCGGACCACTGACTTTCTCGCCGACGCCCTGCACCGGCTCGGCATCGCGGCGGGCGCCGTGGACCGGGAGGCCCTGCGCGAGCACCTCGGCCTGCCCGAACGCGGCGGCGTCTGCGAAGACGCGGCCGTCGCCCATGCCCTCCAGGCGTCCGATGCGCGCCGGACCTTCGCCCGCGAAGGCGTGCCGCGCCTGACTCAGGCGATTCCGGCCCTGCGCGCGGAGGCTGATCCGGACGGAGCCCTGCGCTGGCAGATACGGGTGTTGTGCCCGCTCCTCGACGACAACCGCCTGGATCTGCGAATCGACACGGCGCCGGATGCCGCGGCCGCCGAGATCCTCGACGAGATGGCCCTCGGGAACGATCCGGATTGGGCGCTCGACACCCTGCGCGCACGGGTGACCCAGGTCGCCGGCCGTACCCGTGGAGCACTGAACCGGACCATCCTGCGGCTGCGCGACCAGATCAGCGCCGACATGACGGAGACCGGGGCCGACGCCGTCACCTACATCGCCCATCTCGACCGGTCCCTGCGCTCGCGGGTCTTCGCCGATGGGCCGGATGTGGCGTCCCACATCCTCGACACCCTGAAGGTCGTGCGGGCCCGCGGGCGGGTGGTGGCGCAGGAAGCCTCCGGGACCCGGCGCCTGCGCGACCGGGCGGGCTTCGGCTCCTACATCGACAAGTTCGCCGCAGCCCGGCGTCTCGGCCGCCGCATCGTCTTCCACATGGGGCCGACGAATTCCGGCAAGACCTACGCGGCCCTGGAGGCTCTCGCGAAAGCCGCAACCGGTACCTACCTCGCACCCCTCCGGCTCCTGGCCCTGGAGAATTACGAGGCCCTCGCGGCGCGCGGCCTGCGCGCCGGCATGGTGACGGGCGAAGAGATCCTGGGTGAATCCGACCCGACCCACACGGCACGCACCATCGAGACCGCGGATCTCCGCCGGCCCATCGAAGTGGCGGTGATCGATGAGATCCAGATGCTGTCCGACCCCGACCGTGGCTGGGCCTGGACGAACGCCCTGTTCGGCATTCCCGCCCGCCTCGTCATCGTCTGCGGCGCTGAAGACGCCCTCTCGGCCGTGCGCCGAGCGGCGGAGGCGGCCGGCGAATCCCTCGACGTGGTCACCTTCACGCGCAAGACGCCGCTGGTCGCCCTCGACGCGCCCGTACCCCTGGAAGCCGTCGAACCGGGTGACGCCGTCGTGGCGTTCTCGCGCCGGGCCGTGCACGAGAACCGGGAGATCCTGGTGGCCACCGGGCGGTCCGTCGCGACCATCTACGGCGCCCTGTCGCCGGAGGTGCGCCGCGCCGAGGCCGGGCGCTTTCGCGATGGCGAGGCCGAGGTGCTGGTCACCACGGACGCCATCGGGATGGGCCTCAACCTCGGCCCCCTGAAGCGCGTGATCTTCGCGTCCGTTCGCAAGTGGGACGGCACCGAGGAGCGTGCTCTGACCAACGCCGAGATCCGCCAGATCGCCGGCCGCGCCGGCCGCTTCGGCCATCAGGAGGCGGGCTACGTCGCCGCCACCGACGAGGACGGCCTCGGACCGATCCGCGATGCCCTGTCGGGAGCGCCGACGGCCCCGGCCGCCGACACCCGCTTCTTCGTGCGGCCGGATCTCGCCGCCATCGAAGCCGCGGCCAGCGAACTCGGCACCGATTCCCTGAGCGCCGTGATGGCGCATTTCTCCCGCGCGACGTTCTACGACGGTTCGCCGTTCCAGCCCTCGGCGTTCGAAGAGTTCCTGGGCGCGGCCGAGGCGGTGGATCGCGCCGCACTCCCGATCCGCGAGAAGTTTGCCTTCGCGGTGACGCCCATCGACCGGCGCGACCCCATCGCCGTGGGGGTCGTCGAGCGCTGGGTTCAGGCCCGAACCTTGAACGCCACGGTGCCGACCCTGCGTGCCGACCCGCACGGGGACCTCGCCTATCAGGAACGCACCGTGCGGCTCGCCAGCGCCTACCTGTGGCTCGCCCGGCGCTTTCCCGAGACCTTCGACGATGGTGCCGCCATGCGCGGCGTGCGCGAGCGTGCGAATGCGTCCATCGAGCGGACATTGCGGGAGACGGCGACCTTGAAGGTCACGCAGCGCGCGCAGAACAAAGCGCTCAGTCCACCCGCTGCCAGCCAGGGCCGGTGAGGCGTTCCTGGGGCAAAAACTTCGCCTTGTAGTCCATCTTGCGCGAGCCCTCGACCCAGTAGCCGAGGTAGAGGTAGGGCAGGCCGAGGTCCCGGGCGCGGCGGATGTGGTCGAGGATCATGAAGGTGCCCAGCGACCGCGGCGCCTCCTGCGGATCGTAGAACGAGTAGACCATCGACAGACCGTCGGAGAGCACGTCCGTGAGACAGAGGGCGACGGTGGGGCCGATGCCGCGCCCGTTGATCGCCGTGTCGGGCCCGCGTCGGCGATAGGCCACCAGGTGGGTGTCGACGTGGCTGTCCTCGATCATCATGGCGTAGTCGAGGACGGTCATGTCCACCATGCCTCCATCGCCGTGACGGGCATCGAGGTAGCGCCGAAACAAGGCGTATTGCTCGGACGCCGGGCGATTCGGCTCCGGGGTCCCGACGAGGTCGGCGTTGCGCTGGAGAATGCGGCGCTGGCTCGCCGAGGGGGTGAAATCGTCTACCACCACCCGAACCGAGATACAGGCGCGGCAGGTCTCGCAGGCCGGGCGATAGGCGATGGTCTGCGAGCGACGGAAGCCGCCCTGGGTCAGGATTTCATTGAGATCGCGGGCGCGGCGCCCGACGAGGTGCGTGAACACCTTCCGTTCCTCCTGCCCCGGCAGGTAGGGGCAGGCGGACGGCGCCGTCAGGTAGAATTGCGGTGTGTCGCGGGAATGACTCGTCACGCTGTGGGTCGCTCGCGGCCTCGCGGCGCGTCATGCGCCCCGAACGTCGAGTGTATCGACAACATCGGCCGGCTCAACACCCGGAAACGCTCGCGCGCGGAATTTCCTCAGGCCGGACGCACCACGGCGAGTCCGAGGAGGATGTCGTGGCCGAGCCGGCGGTCGGGACGCACCAGACCGATGACGATGTCGAGGGCCCAGAGCAGAAAGGTCGAGATCGCCACGTAGAACAGCAGGGCATGGATCGCCGCCGTGATCATATCCACCCGCGTGCCCGTCTGGTTGACCACGCGCAGGCCCATCATTCGCATGCCCCAGGTGCCCTGGCCGGCGCCGCCGACCGTCACGGCGCTGTAGAGGATGCCGCTCGCCGGCAGCACCGCGAACAAGGTCCAGCCGAGGCCGAACGTGAGGGCGCCCACGACGGTGATCAGGAGAGTCAGGAGGGCCGTGAACCCGAAGATGAACAGGATGTCGAGCAGGTAGGCGACCACGCGCGCGCCGAGGCTCGCCCGCATCACGGGCAGAGCGAGGGGGGCGCCGTAAGCGGTCCGGGTGGGGTCGACGGTACCGGTGGGGTATTCGAGCATGGGGCGCTCCTCGGGCGGGGCGGCGTTCGGTGATTTCCAAGTGGGCGCGGGACTACCGAATCTCAAGATCAACCGGTCCGAGAGACGCGTCAGGGAGCCGACGCCCCTGGATCGGCGGCGGCGGCCTCCGGCGTGTTCAAGTAATACTGCTTCAGCAGGTAGAGCGCCGCGCCGTTCAGGGGTCCATGCTCGGTGATGACGGTCAGGAGTTCGGCCCCCTGTCCGAAGCCGCACACGATCCAGCGCTGGCGCGCGGCCTGGGTGGCCTGCCCGGTGACGGCGTAATCGACCCGGAGATCGGCGGGCGTCGGCCCGCTGCCGACCCGCAGGATCTTCGGAACGGTGCCCTGTGGCGCCAGGGCCGGGACCGCCCGGCGGCAGAGGGTGGCCCGCTGCCGGTCGACGGAACTCTCGCAGGCCGCGAGAAGAGCGAGAGCGGCGAGTCCGAAGCCGACCCGTCTCACGCCCCGGCGCGGAGCCGCTCGGCCACGCGGGGCGCGTAATACGTCAGCACGCCATCGGCACCCGCGCGCTTGAACGCCAGCAGGCTCTCGACCATGGCGCGCTCGCCGTCGAGCCACCCGTTTCGGGCCGCAGCCTCGATCATCGCGTACTCGCCCGACACCTGATAGGCGAAGGTGGGCACCCCGAATTCGTCCTTCACCCGCCGGATGATGTCTAGGTAGGGCAGACCGGGCTTCACCATCACCGAATCGGCCCCCTCCGCGAGATCGAGGGCGACCTCGCGTAGCGCCTCGGACGAGTTGCCCGGATCCATCTGGTAGGTACGCTTGTCGCCGATCAGGGCCGCCTGGGTGCCGATGGCATCGCGGAAGGGGCCGTAGAAGGCGGAGGCGTATTTCGCCGCGTAGGCCATGATCTGAACATCGCGGAATCCCGCCCGGTCGAGACCGGCCCGGATGGCGCCGACGCGCCCGTCCATCATGTCGGACGGTGCGATGATGTCCGCCCCCGCCTCCGCTTGGATCAGGCTTTGCTCGACGAGAAGCGCCACGGTCTCGTCGTTGAGGATGGCGCCGTCCTGCAGCAGCCCGTCGTGACCGTGGCTTGTGTAGGGATCGAGGGCGACATCGGTCATCAGGCCGAGCTCGGGCACCGCCTTCTTGACCGCCCGCACCGCCCGGCACACGAGGTTGTCCCGGTTGAGGGATTCGGACCCCGTGGGGTCGCGCAGGCTCGGCTCGGTGTAGGGAAAGAACGAGATCGCCGGGATGCCGAGCCGCGCGGCCCCCTCGGCCGCGCGCACGATCTCGTCGACGCTGAGCCGCTCGACGCCCGGCATCGACGCGATGGGCTCGCGCCGGCCGGAGCCCTCGATGACGAAGAGCGGCCAGATCAGGTCGTCCACCGTGAGGGTATGTTCGCGCACGAGGCGGCGCGACCACGCGGCCTTGCGGTTGCGGCGCGGGCGCTGGGTGATGCCGAGGCCCGTGGGGCGGGCGCTCTCCGCCGCGGCTTCGACGGCGAGGGGACGCGGGGTCGGCAATTCGTCGGGCATGGGCTTTGGAACTCGGGCTTTGCAACTCGCGGCGTCGCCGGAACGCGGGGTCAGCCGGACTACCACATCCGCAAAAGCCTTCGAAACCCGGCCCATTGCCACAAGCGCGATCGGCACGCGGTTTCACCCGGCGATTGACGCACAGGGCCGAAACTCCGTTAAAGCGACCCGACCGGAAACAGAGAAGGCGGACGATGGCGGGCGAAGGCGAGGCGGACATTCTGTTCGAGCGGCACGGGGCGGTAGGCCTCGTGACCCTGAATCGACCGCGCGCCCTCAATGCCCTGACGCTCGACATGATCCGGGCGATGCATGCGCAGTTGAGCGTCTGGGAGACCGACGACGCCGTCACCAGGATCGTCCTGCGCGGCGCCGGCAAACGCGCTTTCTGTGCCGGCGGCGACGTACGCGCCGTCTACACCTCCGCCAAAGCCGGGGGACACACGGAGGTCGATGCCTTCTGGCACGGCGAGTACGGCCTCGACGGCTTCATCCAATCCTACCCGAAGCCCATCGTCTCCCTCATCGGGGGACTCGTCATGGGCGGCGGCAACGGGCTTTCCGTCCATGGCAGCTACCGGGTCGCTTCGGACGGGTACGGCTTCGCCATGCCGGAAGTCGGCATCGGCTTCTTCCCCGATGTCGGCATGACCTACGTTCTGCCGCGCCTGCCCGGCCGGACCGGAACCTACCTTGCGCTCACCGGAGCGACCATCGGGGCTGGCGACGCCCTCGCCCTCGGCCTCGCCACCCACCATGTCCGCGCGGACGGGTTCGATGCCATCGTGTCAGCGCTCGGCGAGGGAGACAGTATCGATGCGGTCCTCGGGGCGCACGCGGATGCGCCGCCTCCCACGGGACCGATGGTCGCCGAGCGCGCCCTCATCGACGCCTGCTTCGGCGAACCGAGCGTGGCCGATATCCTCGCTCGTCTCGACGGTGCGGCGGCACAGGGCTCGACCTTCGCGGCGGACACTGCCGCTCTGCTGCGGAGCCGTTCCCCCACCAGCCTGTGCATCGCCCATGCGCAGATGCGGCGCGGCGCGACCCTGAGCTTTGCCGAGTGCATCGCCGCGGAGACCCGGCTGGCCGCGTTCCTGATGCACGGACACGACTTCTTCGAAGGCGTACGCGCCGCTCTCATCGACAAGGACGGCGCGCCGGCCTGGCAGCCGGCCAGCCTCGACGCCGTCGATCACGCGGCCATCGCGCGCGCGTTCGACCCTACCGGCGGCCCTGCGCCGCGAACCGAACCATAGGGACAGACCGGCCGTGCGGAGCTTGACGAAGGTAGGCGCGACGCGGGATGGCCGTGGGCGCGCGAGCGAGGTCGGCGGCGACCGGATCGAGCGTTCGCCGCGCCCGCACCAGACCGGATGGGACGTGGTGCTGGTGTGGTTCATGCGCTTGACCGCCCTGGTCTGGCTCGCAAAGGCGGTGGCGACCTGGGCGTCGATCCTCGACGTGCTGCCGGGCGCGCGGCCCTTCGAGGCCGAGCCGGTGACCCGCCAGACGGTGATCGTCTACTTCGCCGTCATCGACGCCATGGCGGCGGTGGGCCTGTGGCTGACGAGCGCGTGGGGCGGCGTGGTGTGGCTGCTCGCGGCCAGCAGTGCCCTGACGCTCGCAATCCTCACACCGCATCTACTGCCGATGTCGGTGCCTTATCTTGGACTTCAGGCAAGCATCGTGGTGATCTACTTCATCTTGTCCTGGCTGGCCGCGCGGGAAATCCGGTAAACGAGACCTTACGACAATCACTTCATCTTGCATTTACCGACAGAGGTAAATCGCAAATTCATCCTATCGCTTAAACCGTCTTTCATCCGTGGCGCCTAGGTTGGGTTCATGAGCGGTGGCAACGAACACCGGCCCTGCAACCCGAACATCTGACGAGGCCCGCGATGAAGTCCCAGGCAGCCAAGGTTATCGACACCAATACTGCTTCCAAAGCCGGCTCCGTCCACGGCTCGTACCTCGAAGCCCTCCACCTCGTCGAGCGCCTGCACCGCCGCCTCCTCGACGTGATCAAGGACGAGTTCGAGCGCCGCGATCGTGAGGACGTCAACAGCGTCCAGGCCCTGTTGCTCTATAACATCGGCGACAAGGAGCTCACCGCGAGCGAGCTGCGCACCAAGGGCTACTACCTCGGCTCTAACGTCTCCTACAACGTCAAGAAACTCGTCGAGGCCGGCTACCTCCACCATGCCCGCTCGACCACGGACCGCCGCTCCGTCCGCATCAGCCTGACCGACAAGGGCCGGCAGATTCACGACATCATCCAGAGCCTCTACGACAAGCACGCCCGCACCATCCAGCCCATCGGCGGCATCTCGGACGACGATTTCGGCCGGATGAACGTGGCTCTGAGCCGGCTCGAGCGTTTCTGGACCGATCAGATTCGTTATCGGCTTTAGTCAACATCCCTGATCACTTAGCGGTTCACCCGGTGGCACGTAGGTGCTGCCGGGTGCTTCTGCGTGCACGGGGTCTCCGTTACAGCTCCGTTACAGGTTTTTGGGAGTTGTCAGCCACCAACTTATACCAAGCCTCGTTGAGCGAGACTCACGCGGGGTTAGCGTCGCTATCTGGGCCATGATTCTGTCCTCTGGTTTTGGAGCCTGAGGAGGATGCGATGGCTGCTCCGGTGCCGCTGCGGACGGATTTTGATGCCGAGGCCCTGCGCGTCCTGGTCGAGGGTTCACGTGACCCGGCCCAGACCCGCCGCCTGTTAGCGCTGTCGGTGATCGCCGCGGGCGGTCTGTGCTCGGAGCCGGCCGAGATCGGTGGGGTCGGGTTGCAGACGGTGCGTGATTGGGTCGTGGCCTTCAACGCCGATGGCCCGGACGGGCTGATCGACGGCAAGGCCCCGGGTTCCCGTCCGCGCCTGAACGCCGAGCAGCGCGAGGTTCTCAGGGCCCTGGTCGAACAGGGGCCGACACCCGCCGCCCACGGCGTGGTCCGCTGGCGCTTGTGCGATCTGACCCAGATCCTGTGCGAGGAT
>NZ_LMMI01000032.1:0-20213 GCF_001422775.1 Methylobacterium sp. Leaf87
ATCGCCGCCGTCAGCGACGTCTTGCCGTGGTCCACGTGACCGATCGTGCCGATGTTGCAGTGCGGCTTCGTACGAGCGAATTTCTCTTTGGCCATCGTAGCCTCCGTAATCTCAGTGTTTCAGGTGATGCTGCTGCGGTCCGGAAAAGGCGGGAAGCCTTAAGCGTACTTCGCGACGACCTTCTCGGCCTCGCCGCGCGGCACCTCTTCGTAATGGTCGAACTGCATCGTGAAGTTGGCGCGCCCCTGAGAGAAGGAGCGCAGCTGGTTCACGTAGCCGAACATGTTGGCCAGCGGCACCATCGCGTTGATGACGTTCGCGTTGCCGCGCATGTCCTGGCCCTGGATCTGGCCACGGCGCGAGTTGAGATCGCCGATCACCGAACCGGTGTATTCTTCCGGCGAGACCACCTCGACCTTCATCACCGGCTCGAGCAACACCGATCCACCCTTCTGGAGGGCCTCACGGAGGGCTGCACGCGACGCGATCTCGAAGGCGAGCGCCGAGGAGTCAACGTCGTGGTAGGCGCCGTCGATGAGCTCGACCTTGATGTCCACGACGGGGAAGCCTGCCAGGATACCGGCACCGAGCACCGAGTTGAGGCCCTTTTCGACGCCCGGGATGTACTCCTTCGGCACCGTGCCGCCGATGATCTTCGAGGAGAACTCGAAGCCCTTGCCGGGCTCGTTGGGCTCCACGATGAACTTCACGCGGGCGAACTGACCGGTACCGCCGGTCTGCTTCTTGTGGGTGTAGTCGATCTCGGTGCGCTTCGTGAGCTTCTCACGATACGCCACCTGCGGCTGACCGATGTTGGCATCGACCATGTAGGTGCGGCGAAGGATGTCGACCTTGATGTCGAGGTGGAGCTCGCCCATCCCGCGAAGGATGGTCTGGCCCGACTCCTGGTCCGTGGAGACCCGGAACGACGGATCCTCGGCTGCCAGCTTGGCGAGAGCGATGCCGAGCTTCTCCTGGTCGGCCTTCGACTTCGGCTCCACTGCGATCTCGATGACGGGCTCGGGGAACTCCATCTTCTCAAGGATCACGGCCTTCTGCGGATCGCAGAGGGTGTCGCCCGTACGGGTGTCCTTGAGACCGGCCAAGGCGACGATGTCGCCCGTGAAGGCCTCCTTGACGTCCTCGCGGTTGTTGGCGTGCATGAGGAGCATGCGGCCGACGCGCTCTTTCTTGTCGCGCGACGAGTTGATGACGTTGGCGCCCGACTCGATCTTGCCCGAGTAGACACGACAGAACGTGATCGTGCCGACGTGCGGATCGTCCATGATCTTGAAGGCGAGCATGGAGAAGGGATCGCTGTCCGACGGATGACGGACGATCTCTTCCTCGGTCTTGAAGTCGAGGCCCTTGATCTCGCCGCGATCGGCGGGGGACGGCAGGTAATCGACCACGGCGTCGAGCAGGGGCTGGACGCCCTTGTTCTTGAAGGCCGATCCGCACAGCACCGGATGGAAGGCGCGACGCTGCACGGCGGTGCGCACCAGGCGATGCATCGTCTCGGCGTCGGGCTCGACGCCGTCGAGGTAGGCCGACATCGCGTCGTCGTCCATCTCGACGCAGGCCTCGACGAGCTTGATGCGGTACTCCGCGGCCTGCTCGGCGAGATCGTCGGGGATCTCGGTTTCGGCGAATTCGGCGCCGAGCTTCTCCGAGGTCCAGACGATGGCCTTCATCTTGATCAGGTCGATGACGCCCTTGAAGGAAGTCTCGGCGCCGATCGGCAGCTGCAGGCACACCGGCTTGCCGGCGACGCGGTCGATGATGTCGGCGACGCACTTGAAGAAGTCTGCGCCGATCTTGTCCATCTTGTTGACGAACACGACGCGAGGCACGTCGTACTTGTCAGCCTGGCGCCAGACGGTCTCCGTCTGTGGCTCGACGCCCTGGTTGCCGTCGAGCACGCACACGGCGCCGTCGAGGACGCGAAGCGAACGCTCCACCTCGATGGTGAAATCCACGTGGCCGGGGGTGTCGATGATGTTCAGGCGCTTGTCGCGCCAGAAGCAGGTGGTCGCCGCGGAGGTGATCGTGATGCCACGCTCCTGCTCCTGCGTCATCCAATCCATGGTCGCGGCGCCGTCATGGACTTCGCCGATCTTATGGGACTTGCCGGTGTAGTAAAGAATCCGCTCGGTGGTCGTGGTCTTGCCGGCATCGATGTGGGCCATGATGCCGAAGTTGCGGTAGTCCTCGATCGCGTGCGTGCGGGGCATCGGATTGCTCCTGAAAGGGTCCGGGTCCGCTTACCAGCGGTAGTGCGAGAAGGCGCGGTTGGCTTCTGCCATCCGGTGCGTGTCTTCCCGCTTCTTCACGGCGTTGCCGCGGTTGTTGGCGGCGTCGAGGAGCTCGGCCGACAGGCGCTCGACCATGGTGCGGTCGTTGCGGCCGCGTGCGGCCTGGATCAGCCAACGAATGGCCAGGGCTTGGCGGCGCTCGGTGCGAACCTCGACGGGGACCTGGTAGGTCGCGCCGCCGACGCGGCGGGAGCGGACCTCGATGGCCGGGGCCACGTTCTCGAGGGCGGCGCGGAACACCTCGATGGGGTTGGCGCGAGCGCGGTTCTCGACGATGTCGAACGCGCCGTACACGATACCCTCGGCGATGGACTTCTTGCCCTCGTACATGATCGAATTCATGAACTTGGTCAGAACGATATCGCCGTACTTGGCGTCCGGAATGATTTCGCGCTTCTCGGCAGAATGGCGGCGGGACATCGCTCGCTCCGTCTAAATACAGGGTCTTGAAACCACCCCGCGCAGGCCACCTCGAGCCCCATTGGAGCCGGCGACATCCTTGCGGGGTGCGCGAATAACTTACTTCGGACGCTTGGCGCCGTACTTGGACCGGCGCTGCTTACGACCCTTGACGCCCTGCGTGTCGAGCACGCCGCGCAGGATGTGGTAGCGAACGCCGGGAAGGTCCTTCACACGGCCGCCGCGGATCATCACCACGGAGTGCTCCTGAAGGTTGTGACCCTCGCCCGGGATATAACCGATGACTTCGAAGCCATTGGTCAGACGAACCTTGGCGACCTTACGGAGCGCGGAGTTCGGCTTCTTGGGGGTCGTCGTGTAGACGCGGGTGCAGACGCCACGCTTCTGCGGGCAGGCGTCGAGCGCCGGCACCTTGTTGCGGCTCTTCTGCGCCTTGCGCGGCTGAGCGATCAGCTGGTTGATCGTCGGCATGCCAATCCTCTCGAAACGCGTCGCCTGCGTCGGCGACCGTCGAAATCCAAATCTCGTTTGGCCCGCCCCGTCGCCGCACGATCTGTGCGATGAAACGCAAAACCGCGCCCCAGGCTGATGTCAGCCTTTGGCGCGCCGTTGCAAGCAGAGGATCACCTGCGATCAAGCAAGCGATCATGCCGGGCTGACACGTGTTCGTCTGTTGAAGTCGGATGCGTTTAAGAAGCTTGGATCCGAGCGAGACGCTCGTGGATCAATTGCTGCTTACGGCCAGCCGTTCAATGAGGGCCTGATAGAGGTGGTTTCGCCGGCCGTCAACCCATTTCCCCTAGCGAACCGTGAATGAAACGCGCGTCGCGGCCCGAAACCTGTCTCCGATGGTCCGCGCATGAAAAAGGGGCCGCCCGTAGGCGACCCCTGGTTTGTTCGGTGCCGGTCGCTCTCGCCTACTCGGCGGCGGGCGGCAGGCCCGTGAGGGGCTGTGCGCCGCTCTCGGCGGCCTTCTGCTGGAGGATCATGGCGTCGCGACGCCGCGCCACGGCGCGGATGTCGGCGGCCATGGAGCCCGTGCCGGCCGGGATGAGCGAGCCGACGATGACGTTCTCCTTGAGGCCTTCGAGGTAGTCGATCTTGCCGTTGACGGCCGCCTCCGTGAGGACGCGGGTGGTCTCCTGGAACGAGGCCGCCGAGATGAACGACTTCGTCTGCAGGGAGGCCTTGGTGATGCCGAGCAGGACCGGCACGCCAACGATGGGACGCTTGCCCTCGGCGAGCAGCTTCTCGTTGGCGTCGGCCAGCTCCGTCCGGTCGATCTGGTCACCCGTGAGGATGTCCGAATCGCCGCCGTCGGTGATCTCGACCTTCTGCAGCATCTGCCGGACGATGACCTCGATGTGCTTGTCGTTGATGGCCACGCCCTGGAGCCGGTAGACCTCCTGGATCTCGTTGACGAGGTAAGCGGCGAGCTCCTCCACGCCCTTGATCGCCAGGATGTCGTGCGGCGCCGGATTGCCGTCGACGATGTAGTCGCCGAGTTCCACAACATCCCCGTCCTGCAGGTGGATGTGCTTGCCCTTGGGGATGAGGTACTCGACGGCGTCCGAGCCGTCGTGCGGGGTCAGCGTCAGGCGGCGCTTGTTCTTGTAGTCGCGCCCGAACTGGATCGTGCCGGACTTCTCGGCGATGATCGCCGCGTCCTTGGGCCGACGGGCCTCGAACAGCTCCGCCACCCGCGGCAGACCGCCGGTGATGTCGCGGGTCTTGGCCGAGTCGGTGGAGACGCGGGCGAGGATGTCGCCGGCCTTCACGCGCCCGCCCGGATCGTAGCCGATGATGGCGTCGACGGGCAGGAAGTAGCGGGCGTCGGAGCCGCGCGGCAGCTTCATCGGCTTGCCGTCGGCATCGAGCACCAGCATCGCCGGCTTGAGGTCGGCGGTGCGGGCGGTCCCGCGCCAGTCGATGACCACGCGCTTGGCGATACCCGTCGACTCGTCGGTGGTCTCCGTGATGGACTGACCGTCGATGAGGTCTTCGTAGGCGACGATGCCGTCCGTCTCGGTGATGATCGGACGGGTGTAGGGGTCCCATTCGGCGATGCGCTGGCCGCGCTTGACCGTGTCGCCCTCGTCCACCCGCAGCTTGGCGCCGTATTGCAGGCGGTGCACCGCGCGCTCGGAACCGTCGGAGCCGACGATGACGACGGCGACGTTGCGGCCCGTGGCGATGAGGTCGCCGTCCGTGTTCCGGGCGAGCGCCCGGTTGCGGATCTTGATGGTGCCCTCGAAGCTCGACTCAATGAACGACGAGTCGGCGATCTGCGCCGCACCGCCGATGTGGAAGGTGCGCATGGTGAGCTGGGTGCCCGGCTCGCCGATGGACTGCGCCGCGATGACGCCGACGGCCTCGCCCATGTTGACGGGCGTGCCGCGGGCCAGATCTCGGCCGTAGCAGGTGGCGCAGACGCCGCTGCGGGTCTGGCACACCAGCACCGAGCGGATCTTCACCTCCTGGATGCCCGCCGCCTGGATGGCCGGCAGGTGCTTCTCCTCAATGGTCTCGTTGGTCTTGACGATGACCGTGCCGTCCTGGGCGACGAGATCCTCCGCCGTGGCGCGGCCGAGGATGCGGATCGAGAGCGGGGCCACGACCTGGCCCGCGTCGACGATGGCGCGCATGCGGATGCCGGAGGTCGAACCGCAATCGACCTCGCGGATGACCGCGTCCTGGGCCACGTCGACGAGACGACGGGTCAGGTAGCCGGAGTTGGCCGTCTTCAACGCGGTGTCCGCGAGGCCCTTACGGGCGCCGTGGGTCGAGTTGAAGTACTCGAGCACGTCGAGGCCTTCCTTGAAGTTCGAGATGATCGGCGTCTCGATGATCTCGCCCGAGGGCTTGGCCATGAGGCCGCGCATGGCGGCGAGCTGCTTCATCTGCGCCGGCGAACCACGGGCACCGGAATGGCTCATCATGTAGATCGAGTTGATCTGCTTGTCGGCGCCGTTCTCGTCCTTCTGCACCGTGGAGATGCGCAGCATCATCTCGGCGGCGAGCTTGTCCGAGCACTTGGCCCAGGCATCCACCACCTTGTTGTACTTCTCGCCCTGGGTGATCAGGCCGTCGTTGTACTGCTGCTCGTAGTCCTTCACGAGGGCACGCGTGTCGTCGACGATGGGCCACTTGTTGTCGGGCACCACCATGTCGTCCTTGCCGAACGAGATGCCGGCCTTGAACGCGTGGTTGAAGCCGAGCGCCATGATGCGATCGCAGAAGATCACCGACTCCTTCTGACCGCAGTGGCGGTAGACGGTGTCGATCATCGACGAGATCTCCTTCTTGGTCATCAGCTTGTTGACGACGTCGAAGGGGACGTTCTTGTGCAGCGGCAGGGCGCCGGACAGGATCACCCGGCCCGGCGTGGTGTCGTAGGTCTTCGTCAGCGGCTCGCCATCGGGGCCGATGCCGTTCCACCGCCAGCGGATCTTCGAGTGCAGCTTGACGGTCTTGGCCGCCAGCGCGTGCTCGAGCTCGCCCACATTGCCGAAGACGCCCTGCATCGGGTTGGTCTTGCTCGTCGGGTCGAACGCGCCGATGGCGCCCTCGGCCACGATGGAGAGGTAGTACAGGCCGAGCACGATATCCTGCGACGGCACGATGATCGGCAGGCCGTTGGCGGGGTGCAGGATGTTGTTCGTCGACATCATCAGAACGCGCGCCTCCAGCTGAGCCTCGAGGCTCAGGGGAACGTGCACGGCCATCTGGTCGCCGTCGAAGTCGGCGTTGAACGCGGCGCAGACCAGCGGGTGGAGCTGGATCGCCTTGCCCTCGATGAGCTTGGGCTCGAACGCCTGGATGCCGAGGCGGTGGAGCGTCGGCGCGCGGTTGAGCATCACCGGGTGTTCGCGGATCACCTCGTCGAGGATGTCCCAAACCTCGGGCTTCTCCTTCTCCACGAGCTTCTTCGCCTGCTTCACGGTTGCCGAGAAGCCCTTGGCGTCGAGGCGCGCGTAGATGAACGGCTTGAACAGCTCCAGCGCCATCTTCTTCGGCAGGCCGCACTGGTGCAGCTTCAGCTCCGGGCCGACGACGATGACCGAACGGCCGGAATAGTCGACGCGCTTGCCGAGCAGGTTCTGACGGAAGCGGCCCTGCTTGCCCTTGAGCATGTCGGCGAGGGACTTCAGCGGACGCTTGTTGGCGCCCGTGATGACGCGGCCGCGGCGGCCGTTGTCGAATAGGGCGTCGACCGCTTCCTGAAGCATGCGCTTCTCGTTGCGGATGATGATGTCCGGTGCGCGCAGCTCGATCAGCCGCTTCAGGCGGTTGTTGCGGTTGATGACGCGGCGGTAGAGGTCGTTGAGATCGGACGTGGCGAAGCGGCCGCCGTCCAGGGGGACGAGGGGGCGCAGGTCCGGCGGGATCACCGGCACCACGGTGAGGATCATCCACTCGGGCTTGTTGCCCGACATCTGGAAGGCCTCGATGATCTTCAGGCGCTTGAGGAGCTTCTTCGGCTTCAGCTCGGAAGTCGTGGTGGCAATCTCCTCGCGCAGCGAATCCGCGATCCCGTCGAGGTCGAGTTCCTGCAGGATGCGCCGGATGGCCTCGGCGCCGATCATGGCGGTGAACGAGTCCTCGCCGTACTCTTCCTGCGCGCGCAGGTACTCCTCCTCGGAGAGGAGCTGACGCTCCTTGAGGGGGGTGAGGCCCGGCTCGATGGTGACGTAGGACTCGAAGTACAGGATCCGCTCGAGGTCCTTGAGGGCCATGTCGAGCAGGAGGCCGATGCGGGACGGCAGCGACTTCAGGAACCAGATGTGGGCAACGGGGGCGGCGAGCTCGATGTGGCCCATGCGGTCGCGCCGGACGCGCGCGAGGGTGACCTCGACGCCGCACTTCTCACAGATGACGCCCTTGTACTTCATGCGCTTGTACTTGCCGCACAGGCACTCGTAGTCCTTGATCGGCCCGAAGATCCGGGCGCAGAACAGGCCGTCGCGCTCGGGCTTGAACGTGCGGTAGTTGATCGTCTCGGGCTTCTTGATCTCGCCGAAAGACCACGAGAGGATCTTCTCCGGCGACGAGATCGAGATCTTGATCTGGTCGAAGCTCTGGGGCTGAGCCTGCTGGTTGAAAAGATTCATGACCTCTTGGTTCATGGATCGACTCCTGCTGACGGGGCGCACCCTCCGCCGAGGGGCTACCGCGTGCTGTAAACTGGTCGGCGCCGCGACTGTCTCAGTCGCCGCTGGCCGTCATCATCCGGGAGGCGCTTCCCCTCCCCGCTCGGACCGCGCCGGCGAGTGAGCCGGCGCGGGAGCGTGGTGCGGTGGTTACTCGGCCGCCTCGGCGGGCGGCTCGATCTGGTCGTTGGCGGTCTTCTTCGAGGAGGTGAGCTCGACGTTGAGGCCGAGCGAGCGCATCTCCTTGACGAGCACGTTGAAGGACTCGGGGATGCCGGCCTCGAAGGTGTCGTCGCCGCGCACGATGGCCTCGTACACCTTGGTGCGGCCGGCGACGTCGTCCGACTTCACCGTGAGCATCTCCTGCAGGGTGTAGGCGGCGCCGTAGGCCTCGAGCGCCCAGACCTCCATCTCGCCGAAGCGCTGACCGCCGAACTGTGCCTTGCCGCCCAGCGGCTGCTGGGTGACGAGGGAGTACGGCCCGATCGACCGGGCGTGGATCTTGTCGTCCACGAGGTGGTGCAGCTTCAGCATGTAGATGTAGCCCATGGTGACCTTGCGGTCGAAGGGCTCACCCGTGCGGCCGTCGTAGAGCGTCGACTGGGCCGACCGGTCGAGACCGGCCATTTCCAGCATCTGCTCGATGTCGGCTTCCTTGGCGCCGTTGAACACCGGAGTCGCCATCGGCACGCCGCGGCGCACGTTGTTGGCCGCTTCCGCCATGTCCTCGTCCGACAGGCCTTCGAGCTCCGACGGCGAGTAGATCGCCTCCATCTCCGCCTTGAGGGGCGCGATGTCGTTGCTGCGAAGATACGCGTCCACCGCGAGCCCGACCTTGCGGCCGAGACCGGCCGCGGCCCAGCCCAGGTGGGTCTCCAGGATCTGACCGACGTTCATGCGCGAGGGCACGCCCAGCGGGTTGAGCACGATGTCGGCATGCGTCCCGTCCTCGAGGAACGGCATGTCCTCGATGGGGACGATGCGCGACACGACGCCCTTGTTGCCGTGACGGCCGGCCATCTTGTCGCCCGGCTGGATCTTGCGCTTCACCGCGACGAAGACCTTGACCATCTTCATCACGCCGGGGGGCAGCTCGTCGCCGCGCTGCAGCTTCTCGACCTTGTCGAGGAAGCGCTGCTCCAGGCGCTTCTTCGACTCGTCGTACTGCTTCTGCATCGCTTCCATCTCGGTCATGAGACGGTCGTCGATGACGGCGAACTGCCACCATTGCGAACGCGGGTACTCGGAGAGGAGCTCACGGTTGAGCGTGGTCTCCTTCTTGAAGCCCTTCGGACCGGCGATGGGGGCCTGACCGATGAGGACGGTGGCCAGACGCGCGTAGGTGTTGCGGTCGAGGATCGCCTGCTCGTCGTCGCGATCCTTGGCGAGGCGCTCGATTTCCTCGCGCTCGATGGCCTGGGCGCGCTCGTCCTTGTCGACGCCGTGGCGGTTGAACACCCGGACCTCGACGATGGTGCCGGTCACGCCCGGGGGGACCCGAAGCGAGGTGTCGCGCACGTCGGACGCCTTCTCGCCGAAGATCGCGCGGAGAAGCTTCTCCTCCGGCGTCATCGGGCTTTCGCCCTTCGGGGTGATCTTGCCGCACAGGATGTCGCCGGCGTGGACCTCGGCACCGATGTAGACGATGCCGGCCTCGTCGAGGTTCTTCAGCGCTTCTTCGGAGACGTTGGGGATGTCGCGGGTGATCTCTTCCGGACCGAGCTTGGTGTCTCGGGCCATCACCTCGAACTCCTCGATATGGATCGAGGTGAACACGTCATCCTTCACGATCCGCTCGGAGAGCAGGATCGAGTCCTCGAAGTTGTAGCCGTTCCAGGGCATGAACGCGACGAGCACGTTCCGGCCGAGCGCCAGTTCGCCGAACTCCGTCGACGGACCGTCGGCGATGATCTCGCCCTTCTTCACGGACTCGCCGACGCGCACCAACGGCTTCTGCGTGATGCAGGTCGACTGGTTGGAGCGCTGGAACTTCTGCAGGCGGTAGATGTCGACGCCCGGCTTGGTGGCGTCCGCCTCTTCCGTCGCGCGGATGACGATACGGGTGGCGTCCACCTGATCGACGATACCCGAGCGGCGCGCCGCGATGGCGGCACCGGAATCGCGGGCGACCACGGCCTCCATGCCCGTGCCCACGAAGGGCGCGTCGGCACGAACCAGCGGCACCGCCTGGCGCTGCATGTTCGAGCCCATGAGGGCGCGGTTCGCGTCGTCGTTCTCGAGGAACGGGATCAGCGCGGCGGCGACCGAAACGAGCTGCTTCGGCGACACGTCCATGAGATCGACGCGGTCCGGCGGCACGACGATGACGTCGCCGGCACGACGGCAGACCACGAGGTCTTCCGTCAGCTTGAAGGCCTCGTCCATCTGGGCGTTGGCCTGGGCGACGTAGTACTTCGCCTCTTCCATCGCCGACAGGTAGGCGACGTCCGTGGTGACGACGCCGTCCTTCACCTTGCGGAAGGGGGTCTCGATGAAGCCGTACTTGTTCACCCGGGCGAAGGTCGCCAGCGAGTTGATCAGGCCGATGTTCGGGCCTTCCGGGGTCTCGATCGGGCAGATGCGGCCGTAATGCGTCGGGTGCACGTCGCGCACTTCGAAGCCGGCGCGCTCGCGGGTCAGACCGCCGGGTCCGAGCGCCGAGAGGCGACGCTTGTGCGTCACTTCCGAGAGCGGATTGGTCTGATCCATGAACTGTGACAGCTGCGACGAGCCGAAGAACTCGCGCACGGCCGCGGCCGCGGGCTTCGCGTTGATGAGATCCTGCGGCATCACCGTGTCGATGTCGACCGACGACATCCGCTCCTTGATGGCGCGCTCCATGCGGAGCAGACCGAGGCGGTACTGGTTCTCCATGAGCTCGCCGACGGACCGCACACGGCGGTTGCCGAGGTGATCGATGTCGTCGATTTCGCCCTTGCCGTCGCGCAGATCCACCAGAGCCTTGACGACCGCGAGCATGTCCTCACGGCGCAGGGTCCGCACGGTGTCCTCGGCGTCGAGGTCGAGGCGCATGTTCATCTTCACGCGGCCGACCGCCGAGAGGTCGTAGCGCTCGGAGTCGAAGAACAGGGAGTGGAACATCGCTTCCGCCGTGTCGAGCGTCGGCGGCTCGCCGGGACGCATGACCCGGTAGATGTCGAACAGCGCGCCTTCGCGGGCGGAGTTCTTGTCCACCGCGAGGGTGTTGCGGATGTAGGGACCGACGTTGATGTGGTCGATGTCGAGCACGGGCAGCTCGGTGATGCCGACCTCTTCGAGGCTCTTGAGGAGCTTGTCGGAGATTTCGTCGCCGGCCTCGGCCCAGATCTCGCCCGTCTGGTCGTTCACCAGATCCTCGGCGATGTACTGGCCGATGAGGTCTTCGTCCGTGGCCTTGAGGAAGTTCACGCCGCGCTCGGCGATCTGGCGCGCGTTGCGGGCGTTGAGCTTCTTGCCGGCTTCGAGCACGACTTCACCGGACTCGGCATCGACGAGGTCGACGGAGGCCTTGAAGCCCTTCAGGCGCTCGGCATCGTACGGCACGCGCCACTCGGCGCCGTCGCGGTCGTACAGCACGCGATTGTAGAACGTCGACAGGATCTCCTCGCCGTCGAGCCCGAGGGCGAACAGCAGGGAGGTCACCGGCAGCTTGCGCTTGCGGTCGATGCGGACGTGGACGATGTCCTTGGCGTCGAACTCGACGTCGAGCCAGGAGCCGCGATACGGGATGATGCGGGCGGCGAACAGGAGCTTGCCCGACGAGTGGGTTTTGCCCTTGTCGTGGTCGAAGAACACGCCGGGCGAACGGTGCATCTGGGAGACGATGACGCGCTCGGTGCCGTTGACGATGAAGGTGCCGTTCTCCGTCATCAAGGGCATGTCGCCCATGTAGACGTCCTGCTCCTTGATGTCCTTGACCGACTTCGCACCGGTGTCGGGATCGACGTCGAACACGATGAGGCGCAGGGTCACCTTGAGCGGGGCCGCATAGGTGATGCCGCGCTGACGGCACTCGTCGACGTCGTATTTCGGCTGCTCGAACGTGTACTTCACGAACTCGAGGAGGGCCGTGGCTGAGAAGTCCGAGATCGGGAACACCGACTTGAACACGGTCTGCAGGCCTTCGTCGCCCCGCCCGCCTTCCGGCTCGTCCATCATCAGGAACTGGTCGTAGGATGCCTTCTGAACCTCGATGAGGTTCGGCATCTCGGCGACTTCCTTGATCTTGCCGAAGAATTTGCGAATGCGCTTGCGACCGACCAGCGTGTTGGCCATGGGTGACCTCGCTCCTACGTCCCGCGTACCGGATGCCCGGGGAAGGCTCGTGCCTCCCGCGACCAGGCGATGGACGCGCCCCGCCGGACGCCGCCCTCCCGAACTGAAAATCTGGTGGCCCGTCGCCGGGCCGGTCGTGTCGCCGGAAGCGACCTTAGCCCACGGGCGCGAACCCGCGGGCCTTTGGGCCCGTCAAGCTCCGGGGAGCCCGACGGGGAAGTGATGGGCCTGAGGCGGCCCACCGAAGAGTCTTACTTGAGCTCGATCTTGGCGCCAGCCTTCTCGAGCTGGGCCTTGAGCTTCTCGGCCTCTTCCTTGTTGACGGACTCCTTGACGGCCTTCGGAGCGCCTTCGACGAGGTCCTTGGCTTCCTTGAGGCCGAGGCCGGTGATCGCGCGGACCTCCTTGATGACCTCGATCTTCTTGTCGCCGGCGGCGGTGAGCATGACCGTGAACTCGGTCTGCTCCTCGACGGCGGCGGCCGGACCGGCGGCGGGGCCGGCGACGGCGACGGCAGCGGCGGCCGAGACGCCCCACTTCTCTTCGAGCAGCTTGGCGAGGTCGGCGGCCTCGAGAACGGTCAGCGAGGACAGGTCGTCGACGAGCTTGGCGAGATCAGCCATGATGGTGTTCCTTCAGAGATCGGTTTGAACGGATGGGTTGAGAAGAACGATGCGACCTTCAGGCCGCTTCGTCCTGAGCCTCGTCCTTCGTGGCATAGGCCCCGAACACGCGGGCGAGCTTGGCCGCCGGTGCGTTGACGACCTGGGCGATCTTGGTCGCGGGAGCCTGGATGAGGCCCACGATCTTGGCGCGCAGTTCGTCGAGGGACGGGAGCGAGGCCAAGGCCTTCACGCCGTCCGGGTTCAGGGCTGTCGTGCCCATGGCGCCGCCGAGGATCACGAGCTTGTCGTTGACCTTGGCGAACTCCACCGCAACCTTGGCGGCCGCGACCGGGTCGCTCGAATAGGCGAGCAGGGTCGGACCCTTCAGGAGGGGCTTGATGGAGGCGACGTCCGTGCCATCGAGAGCGATGTTGGCGAGGCGGTTCTTGGTGACCTTCACGGTGGCACCGGCCAGCTTCATCTGCGAGCGCAGCTTCTGCATGTCGGCGACCGTGAGGCCCTTGTAGTGGGCCACGACGACGACGGACGTGTTCGCGAACACGCCGTTGAGCGTCGAGACGAGATCAGCTTTGGCTGTCCTGTCCACTGGGGCTCTCTCCGGTTGGCGGAACCCGAGGATGGGTCCGCCGGTTGCACATGCCGCCCGGGACGGAATTCGGCTCATGAAAGCCGGAACGTCCTGGACGACGCTTCACGGCCCTGTCCCCTGCTGCCCCCCGAATGGGTGGACGACACGGGTGAGATGGTTCAAACCGATGCCTCTCGACCCCGACGAATCGCCAGGGTGCGCGAGGATGTTGAATTCGGTCTTCCCCGTCTGTGCAGGCTGGAAGATTAAGCCGGTCGCCCAGCGCCTGCAGTCTCGGACAGGACATGGCCGGATAAAGCCTGAAAGGGCTTTCGCCCCTCAAAGCCTTCCGGCCATATCACCTGGTTGCCCAGGGATCTCTCGATTGGAAACCGACCGATGGGTCGATTCCTTTCTCGTTCATGAAAACGTTGAGCGCGGTCTATAGAACCTTGCAAGCAGCCTGCCAAGGGCCAGTGCGGGACTATTCGGTCGCAGGCGCCGATTTTCCTTGACGGCACTTGCCGCCGCGGCCGAGCGCAGCGGCAGGTCCGTCACTCCATCACGTCGGCAGGAACCGGCGCGCGGCCTGCCACCATGGCGTGCGTCGCTCCTTCGCCTGGTCGGCTTTGGCCGCGTAGAACGAAGCGTTGTGCTCGCCGCGCAGGGCCTCGCGGGTGAACCGGATGAGGTGGTGGGCGACGAAGCCCATGTTGAACACCGCCTCGATCTGCCCGCGCTTCAGGGCGTGGCCCGCCGCCTTCCAGAACACGCCCCGGTAATCCGACAGGACGCCGACCCTGAGGGCGATGTTGAAGCCGAGGATCAAGCCGCGGCGCAGGTTGGTCCGGGTGAGCTTGCCCTTCAGCGGAGTCTTGATCCGGTGCGGGTAGGTCCGTTCGACCTGATACTTGAAGCGCTCGAAGAGGTGGGCCGGCTCGTACGCATGGGCGATGGCCCGGCGCCAGCTCGCCACCACGTCGTCGTGGGGCCGCTTGAACAGGACGTTGGATTCGAGCGACGCGTCGTGGAGCAGACGGCCCTCGCGGGTGAGGCGGTCCCACAGGGGGGTCTTGGGCAGGGCCTGGAGCAGGTTCATGGTCAGCACCGGCACCGCCGACTTGTCGACGAAGTCGATGAGCTTCTGCTCGGAGCCGTCGGTCTCGGTGTCGAGGCCGAGGATGATGCCGGACGTCACCTCCAGTCCGAAGCTGTTGAGGGTCTCGATGGCCTCGTACATGGGCACGGCGGCGTTGTGCTTCTTGTCGATGCCGGCGAGCGCGTCCTCTTCCGGCGTCTCGATGCCGACGAAGACGGTCATGAAGTTGGCCTCGCGCATGAGCGCGAGGATGTCGGGCTGTTTCGCCATGTTCAGGGTCGCCTCGCAGGCGAACTGAAGCGGGTAGTGATTCTTCTTCTGCCACGCCACGAGGTGGGGCAGCATGTCCTTCGTCGCCTTGCGGTTGCCGATGAAGTTGTCGTCGACGAAGTACACCACCGCCGGGTGACCGGGCTGGGAGATGATCGCGTCGAGTTCGCCGAGCATCTGCTCGGGGCTCTTCAGGCGCGGCTGGCGGCCGTAGAGCTGCGGGATGTCGCAGAATTCGCAGCGATACGGGCAGCCCGACGAGAATTGCAGGGAGCCGATGAGGTAGCGCTTGAGCGGGGCGGCCTCGTAGGCGGGGGCCGGGAAGTCGGAGAGCGGCAGGCGCTCCTTCGTCTCCAGGCGCACCTGGGCGGCCGGGATCGACACGTCGCGGTCGAGGATCGCCACGAGTTCGTCGGTGGCGTCGCCGATCTCGCCGATATGGAGGTAGTCGAACTCGGGGTACTGCTCGGGCGAGCCCGAGACCGACGGGCCGCCCAGCGCCGTGACCTTACCGGCCGCGTGCGCCCGGGCGTAGATATCGCGGATCTGCGGGGCCTGGATGTGCATGCCCGACACGAACACCGCGTCGGCCCAGGCGAAGTCGTCCGGCCCGGCCCGTTTGATGTTCTCGTCGACGAACCGGTACTCCCAGGTCTCCGGCATGTAGGCCGCGATGAGCAGCAGACCTTGCGGCGGCATGAACGCCTTGACGCCGCCCATCAACGGATAGGCGTGCGCGAACGTCCCGAAGGACGGCGTGTAAGCGGGGAAGACGCACAGGATGCGTCGCTTGGAGGAGACGGAGAGGGTGCATCGCATGAAGCCGTACTTAGCACAGCCCCGCGCGATGGCGTCCCCCTCGAACGCGATTTCTCGCACCGCCGGTTGCTTGCCGCCCGGAGCCTCACGGTCCTTTGAACGGTGGGCCGTCCGGTCTCACTCGACGGGGCGGTCGTCCCCCCCTGCCGCCAGCTGGCGCAGGGTCCGCAGGGCGGTGGCGAGGGCGTCGAGGGGCGGTGAGGCCAGCGCGAGGCGCACGGCGTTGGGCGCGTGGCCGGGATGGACGGCGAAGGCGCTGGCGGGGGTGACCGCGATCCCGCGCCGGGCAGCCGCCGCGACGAAGGTTTCGGCCCGCCACGCTTCGGGCAGAACCAGCCAGAGGTGGTAGGCGCCCGGATCGCCCCGCACGTCGAGGTCGCCGAGGATGTCACGCGCGAGCGCCTGCCGGGAACGGGCATCGCGCCGCTTCGCCAGTCCCATCCGGGCCGCCTCCCCCGAATCCATGAGATGGAGTCCGATGCCGAAGGGCAGACCGGTGGCACCCCACCCGCCCGAACGTACGCAGTGGGCGACCCGATCCGTGAGGGCCGGCGGCGTGGCTATCAACCCGAGGGTGAGGCCGGGCGCGACCCGCTTCGACAGGCTGTCGAGGAAGACGACGCGGTCGGGCGCCAGGGCGGCCAAGGGGGCGGCGTCGCTCAGGAATCCGTAGATCGCATCCTCGACAGCCAGGAGGCCGAAGGCTTCGAGGCAGGCCGCGATGGCCGCCCTGCGCTCACCGCCCATGGTGATTCCGAGGGGATTGTGAAGCGAGGGTTGGAGATAGAGGCCGCGCAGGGGTGTGGTCCGGTGCGCCTGGGCGACCGATTCGGGGCACAGGCCCTCCCCGTCCATGGCGATGGGCACCAGGACGATGCCGAGGCGCGCGGCGATTCCCTTCACCACCGGATAGGTCATCGCCTCGACCCCGATGCGGTCGCCCGGCGGAGCGAGGGCCGCGAGGGCGGCTGCCACGGCCTGGCGCCCGTTGCCGGTGAACAGCATTCTGTCGGGGGTGGGCGTCCAGCCCGGTCGGGCGAAGAAGCGGGCGGCGATGGCCCGCCCCTCCGCATGACCCGTCGCCGCCACGGGACCGGCAAGGGTTTCGAGGCGGTCGGATCGGAGCAATCCCGCAAGTGCACCGGAAAGGGTCTCCACCTCACCCGGTAGGATCGAATAGTTGCGTTCGAGGTCGATGGCGGTCGGCGGCGGTTCGGCGAAAGCGAGGATGGGTGTCGCGGCGCGCGACCGCACATAGGTGCCCCGGCCGATCTCCCCTGTGACCAGACCGCGATGGACGAGTTCGGCATAGACCCGGCTCGCCGTCGAGACGGCGATGCCGTTGGCGTAGGCGTAGGCGCGTTGCGGAGGCAATCGCGCGCCCGGTGCCAGTCGTCCCGCGGCGATCGCGTCGGCAAGGCGGTCGGCCAGGACCCTGAAGTCGCTCACGAACGAAAATGCTCCGAGATCAATGTTTCGATTGATCCGATTTGTGCTCGGATCAATGTTGCGCGGCAAGCCCCTTCGGAGGCCGTGCTATCGGAGTAGATCGCCATGTCGTCCACGTCCCTCGTCCGATCCCCATATCCGACTGCCGTGGCAACCGGCGTGGATCGCGGGCTTGGTGCGTTGTGCCGTGTCTGGCTCGGGCGCTGGCGTCACCGCCGGACTTTGGCGAACTTGCATCCCGAGCAGATGCGCGAGGTCGGGCTGAACCCGGAAGCCGTTCGGCGGGAGGCCTGCCAGCCGTTCTGGCGGGCGTGAGGCCTTAAACGAAAACGCCCGGCCGCGAGGCCGGGCGTTTCCAAAATGTGGCAGGCCAGCGGGTGTTACGCCGGCAGGACCGTCGAGGGCTCGACCTTGACGCCCGGACCCATGGAGGAGGTCACGGCGACGCGCTGGACGTACTGGCCCTTGGCGCCGGCGGGCTTCGCCTTGGAGACCGCGTCGGCGAAGGCCTTGATGTTCTCGACGAGCTTGTCGGCGTCGAACGAGACCTTGCCGATGCCGGCGTGGACGATCCCGGCCTTCTCGACGCGGAACTCGACCGAACCGCCCTTGGCGCCGGCGACCGCGGACTTCACGTCCATGGTGACGGTGCCGACCTTCGGGTTCGGCATCAGGCCGCGCGGGCCCAGCACCTTGCCGAGACGACCGACGAGCGGCATCAGGTCCGGGGTGGCGATGCAGCGATCGAACTCGATCTTGCCGCTCTGGACGATCTCGAGGAGATCCTCGGCGCCGACGATGTCGGCACCGGCTTCCCGGGCCTCGTCGGCCTTGGCGCCGCGGGCGAACACCGCCACCCGCACGGTCCGGCCGGAGCCGTTGGGCAGGTTGCAGACGCCGCGGACCATCTGGTCGGCGTGGCGCGGGTCGACGCCGAGGTTCATGGAGACCTCGACGGTCTCGTCGAACTTGGCGCTGGCCTTCTCCTTAACGAGCTTGATCGCCTCGTCGATGGTGTAGAGCTTGAGCGCGTCGATGCCCTCGCGGGCGGCGCGGATGCGCTTGCCTTCGTGTGCCATGGTGCCCTCCCCTTAAGCGACGATGTCGAGACCCATGGCCCGCGCGGAGCCACGGATCATCGCGACGGCGGCATCCACCGAATCGCAGTTCAGGTCGGGCATCTTGCGCTCGGCGATCTCGCGAAGCTGTGCCTCGGTGACCTTGCCGACGTTGGTGTTCGGCTTGCCCGGGGTCTTGGAACCGGAAGCCGGCTTCTTGCCGATCTTCAGGCCGGCGGCCTTCTTGAGGAAGAACGTCACCGGGGGCTGCTTCATCTCGAAGGTGAAGGAGCGATCCTGATAGGCCGTGATCACGACCGGAATCGGGGTGCCCTTCTCGATCTGAGAGGTCTTCGCGTTGAAGGCCTTGCAGAATTCCATGATGTTGAGGCCGCGCTGACCGAGCGCGGGGCCGATGGGCGGCGACGGGTTCGCGGCGCCGGCCGGAACCTGAAGCTTCACGTAGCCCGTGATCTTCTTTGCCATAGGGACTGCTCCCAAAGAATGCCCGGCACCCGGCTGGCCTCAGCGCGGGTGGAGCGGGCGGTTGCAGGTCGCGGTACGGTCCGTGGACCCCGGCGGCGAACCGGGCGGACCTTCCGCGCGTGACACCATCCTGGAGATGGTGGTTTCGCATCCGGCGCGGAGCCGAACGGAAGAAAAGCGGATGAGTCAGTGGTGACTCACCCGCGAAATCCAAAAGATCAGAGCTTCTCGACCTGGGCGTATTCGAGCTCCACCGGGGTGGCGCGGCCGAAGATCGATACGGCGACCTTGAGGCGCGAGCGGCTCTCGTCGATCTCTTCCACGGTGCCGTTGAAGGACGCGAACGGACCGTCGGACACGCGGACCGTCTCGCCGATCTCGAAGGAGATGGAGGGCTTCGGGCGATCGACGCCCTCGGCGACCTGGCCCTTGATGCGCTCGGCTTCCGAATCCGGAATCGGCACGGGCTTCGACTTGTCGGCGCCGAGGAAGCCCGTGACCTTCGGGGTGTTCTTGATCAGGTGGTAGACCTCGTCGGTGAGGTCGCACTTCACCAGGACGTAACCAGGGAAGAACTTGCGCTCGGCATCGACCTTTCGGCCGCGACGGACCTCCACGACCTTCTCGGTCGGAACCATGACCTCGTCGAACAGCTCCATCAGGCCACGCTGGGCCGCCTGATCCTTGATGGACTGCGCGACCTTGTTCTCGAAATTCGAGTAGGCGTGGACGATGTACCAGCGCTTCGACACGTTCTCACCAAATCCTGACGTCGCTCGGCCGGTCGCGAAAGCGCGCCCGGACCGATAGATTAGTTGGTCCCGACCCCGAGGATCAGGGTCACGAGGTAGCGCATGGCCTGATCGACCACGGTGAAGAACAGGCTCGCGGCGACCACCATGATGAACACCATCACGGTGGTGACCACGGTCTCTTTGCGGGTCGGCCACGTGACCTTGCGGCCCTCGTCGCGCACCTGGCCGAGGAACTCCACGGGGCCGACGCGCTTGGGCGCGGGCCGCACGGGGGGCGTCGCCCGAGCAGGACCCGGCGTGACGGAGCCACGCGGCGGGGTGCGCGCGAGGTCCGTTTTCTTCGATGCTTCGTTCGATGCCATGGCGCCAACAAACAGGAGAACGGTCCGGGGATCGGGAAAGCGCGGTGCGGAGGCCTGGAGCCACGCCTGCCGCGAAAGCCTTCATCGATCTCGGAAGGCGACCGCTCTAGCGCAAGTCCCCGTGCTTGTCGACTGCACTGGGTTCCGACTTGCGGACAGGCGATCTGATCGGAATGGAACGGGGAGTGGACTTGAACTGGAGCAGCGGCCAATTGGCAGGAGTGGAGGGACTCGAACCCGCAACCTCCGGTTTTGGAGACCGGCGCTCTGACCAGTTGAGCTACACTCCTATGCGGGGACGCATTCATCGCCGCGGCGCTGCTATAGACCGGCCCGGGCCTTGCCGCAATGGCGAACCGTACGGGATTTTCCGAGATTGTCGGTGCCGTCAGGATTGTTCGGCTCGGAGAGCAAACGCCGCGGGACCGGGGTCCCGCGGCGTCGCGACGGTGATGGCGGACCGACTACTCGTTGATGGCGGCGACGACGCCTGCGCCGACGGTGCGGCCGCCTTCACGGATGGCGAAGCGCAGCTTCTCTTCCATGGCCACCGGCACGATG
>NZ_LMMI01000033.1:0-17443 GCF_001422775.1 Methylobacterium sp. Leaf87
TGGCCTGCCCCCTGAAAAGTGGTCCTCCCTGATGTATGGCCTTGGGCCATTTGGAGGATGTTTTTATGGGACGGAAGAATCATACGGCTGAAGAGATCGTCGCTAAGCTGCGGCAGGTAGATGTCCTGGTCTCGCAGGGTCGCAAAGTTGCTGAAGCAATCCGTTCGATCGAGGTGACCGAGGTCACTTATTACCGTTGGCGTTCCGAGTACGGCGGTCTGAAGGGTGATCAGGTCAAGCGGCTGAAGTCCTTGGAGACGGAGAACCTGCGTCTGCGTCGGGCGATCTCGGACCTGACGCTGGAGAAGCTCATTTTGAAGGAGGCAGCTTCGGGAAACTTCTGAGCCCGGCTCGCCGCCGGGCTTGTGTCGCTTACGTCGTTGCCGAGCACGGTGTGTCCGAACGCTTCGCTTGCCGTGTCCTGGGTCAGCATCGTTCGACGCAGCGCAAAGTCGCCGTGATGGTCGAGGACGAGGCTGCTTTGACGGCTGCCATCGTCGCCCTGGCGCTGCAGYACGGACGTTACGGCTACCGTCGGATCACCGCGATGCTCCGGCGCGATGGCTGGACGGTGAACGTGAAGCGCGTCGAACGGATCTGGCGATGCGAGGGCCTCAAGGTTCCCGCTCGCCAGCCGAAGCGGTCGCGCCTCTGGCTCAACGACGGCTCGTGCGTGCGGCTGCGGCCGGAGCGGCCCGACCACATCTGGTCCTACGACTTCGTCGAGCACCGCACGCACAACGGGCGCAAGTACCGGATGCTGAACGTCATTGATGAGTTCACGCGTGAGTGCCTGGCGATCCGTGTATCACGCAAGCTGAAGGCCCTCGACGTGATCGACGTGCTGACGGACCTGTTCAGCCTTCGCGGTGTGCCGGGTCATATCCGCTCCGACAATGGACCGGAGTTCATTGCCAAAGCGGTTCAGGACTGGATCGCAGCGGTTGGATCGACGACCGCCTACATCGAGCCGGGCAGTCCGTGGGAGAACGGTTACTGCGAGAGCTTCAACGCAAAGCTGCGGGATGAACTCCTCAACGGCGAGGTGTTCTACACCCTCAAGGAGGCCAGCGTCGTGATCGAGCAATGGCGGAGGCACTACAACACCCTCCGACCGCACTCGTCGCTTGGCTACCACCCGCCTGCGCCAGAGGTCGTCCTCTGGCCGACCGAACCGAGCGGATCAGTGCCGTCCGCTCGCCCTGCCATCGTCACACGACCGACGATGCACTAACTTCAAACCTGGGCCACTGAATGGGGGCAGGCCACCTGCTGCGCGGGCGCGGCACCGACGAGCGCTGGCACCTTCGCAAGGACGGGGCGCTGTTCTGGGCCAACGGCGAGATGATGCCGCTGCGCGACGAGGCCGGCCGCCACGAGGGCTTCCTCAAGATCCTGCGCGACCGGACGGAGCAGCGGAACGCCGCGGCCAAGGAGCAAGCGGACGCCGCGTTCATGCGCGGCGTAGTGTCGTCCTCCGCCGACTGCATCAAGGTGCTCGACCCGAACGCCCGGTTGATCTTCATGAACGAGGGGGGCCTCGCGGTCATGGAGGCTGACGACTTCAACCAGGTCAGGGGTTGCGACTGGACCGGCTTCTGGCAGGGTCAGGCCCGGGCCGATGCCCAGTCGGCTTTCTGGGCGGCCCTGGCGGGCGGTACCGGGCACTTTCAGGCCCCGGCCGACACCCTCAAGGGCACGCCCAAGTGGTGGGACGTGCAAGTCACGCCCATCCGCGGCGCCGACGGCCGGCCGGAGCGCCTGCTCGTGGTCTCGCGCGACGTGACCGCCCAGCGAGCCTCCGAGCAGCGCGTCGCCGAGAGCGAGAAGCGCTGGCGCGGCCTGTTCGAGGGCATGCACGAAGGCTTCTTCAGCGGCGAGATCCTGCGCGATGCGACGGGGCGGGTGACGGACTACCGGTTCGTCGAGATCAACCCCGCCTTCGCCTCCCAATCCGGGCTGCCCGTGGAGACCGTGGGACGCACCGTGCGCGAGGTGATCCGGGACGTTCCGGACTGGGTCATCGAGACCTACGCCCGCGTGGTGGACACAGGGGTCGCCGAGGTCTTCGACATCGCCGTGCCCGAGCTCGGGCGTACTTTCGAGGTCCGAGCCTACCGCGAGACCGAGCGGCGCTTCGCGGCGATGTTCATCGACGTTTCCGAGCGCAAGCGGGCCGATGCCCGACGTGCGGCCTTGGTCGAGCTGGGCGATCTCCTGCGCAACACGGGCGATCCGGGCGAGATCGCCCGCGTCGCGGCCGGGATCCTCGGCCGCACGCTGGGGCTGTCCCATGCCGGATACGGCGCGGTGGACCATGACCGGGAAACCATCGACGCCGGCGAGGGCTGGAGCGCACCGGGGATGCCGGCCATCGGCGGGGTGTACGACTTCCGGGATTACGGCACCTACATCGACGCTCTGAAGAACGGCCGCGCCGTGGTCATCGACGACGTCAGCGAGGACCCCCGCACCGCCTCGGACGCAGGAACCTTGGCTGCCATCCAGGTGCGATCGCTGCTCAACCTCCCCCTGATGGAGCACGGGCGGTTCGTGGCCCTGCTCTACGCCCTGAAGGACACCCCTTACGGCTGGAAGCCCGAGGAGATCAGCTTCGCCAACAACATCGCGGACAGGACCCGCGCGGCGCTGGCGCGTATCGAGGCGGAGGAGCGCCAGCGGACGCTGAACCTCGAACTCGGCCACCGCATGAAGAACATGCTGGCCATGGTGCAGGCCATCGCCACCCAGACCATGCGCAACGCCACCGACCTGGACACGGCCAAGGACGTCCTCGCCGGGCGCCTCATCGCCCTCGGCAAGTCCCACGACCTGCTCCTGGGCGGCTCCATCGGTTCGGCCCCCATCGGCACCGTCATCGAAGGCGCCTTGAGCACCCACGTGGACAATCCTGCCCGCTTCGTCCTGGAGGGACCGGCGTTCACCGTCGGGGCCAAGGCGGCGATGTCCCTGTCGCTGATCCTGCACGAGTTGGCGACCAACGCGGCCAAGTACGGGGCGCTACTGACGGATGACGGACGTGTGTCGGTGACGTGGTCGGTCCGTGACGAGGCCGGCGAACCGCACTGCGCCCTGCGCTGGTCAGAGGAAGGAGGCCCCGCCGTGGAGCCTCCGACGCGGACCGGTTTCGGCACGCGCCTCATCGGTCGCGGGCTGGCCGGAAGCTTCGGAGGCGCGGTGGAGCTGTCCTATCCGTCGACCGGCGTCGTCTGCACGATCGACGCCCCCGTCAGCGGCCTCCAGGCGGAGGATGCCCCAGCGAGCCACTAGGGGGATGCGGGCTACTCGGCTGCGTCAGCGCCCGGCGCTTCCAGCCGCCCCAGCAGGTCGCGGATGTCGTCGGACGGAGGCTGCGATGGAAAGGCGTCGTACATCGCGCGCAAGTTCCGACCGAGATGGCGCTCCGTGGCGTTCCGGGTCGTGTATTCGAAGCGGCTGCTCTCGAAACGGGGCACGGGATCCTCGCCTTCGGCGGTCGACATGTGGGCGCCCCTGCGTTCCCGAATGGCCCAGGGAATGAGATCCCATCCGGGTTCCGCATCGGTCAGCGTCGGCATGCCCTAAGAGCCCTGGCGCCATATGGTTCCGGCGACCGGCCCGAATGGCGATGCCCCGTAGACATGTCGTCCATGCCTATCCGCGCATGTGTTGGCCACCCCAGGTCCATGGAGGCGCCCACCATGCGTCGCAGCGGATCGCAGGCGGGTTCATCCTTCGGACGACGAAACTCGACGACGCCGCGCCATCCACATTCGGCACGGCTTCCGCGAAGACCTGCGGCCATTCGATCACAGCTAGATCTGTCGCATCCCGCCATCGACGCACAGTTCGGCCCCCGCGACAAAGCTCGCCTCGTCGCTCAGGAGGAACAGCGTGGCCGCCGCCACCTCTTCGGGACGCGCCATGCGGCCTAGCGGGATCCGCGCGATTAGCGCGGCCCGTTGCTCTTCAGGTAGGCTCGCCATCATGGCGGTGTCAGTTGGGCCAGGGGCCACTACGTTCACGCGGATGCCCTGCGGGGCCAGTTCTACTGTCCATGTGCGCGCGTAGGAGCGCAGCGCTGCCTTCGTCGCGCAATAGGTCCCGTCGGGCGTGATGCCTTCGGCGTCGGCAATCGACCCCATCAGCACGACCGAGCCACCCCGTCCCATTGCGCTCAACGCCGCTTGCCACCCGAAGACGGCCCCACGGACGTTGACCGAAAAGTGCCGGTCGAAATGCTCGGGTGTCCCGTCGCGCAGGGTCGCCGGTTCCGAGATGCCTGCGTTGAGCACCAGCGCGTCGATCCGGCCATGTGTCTCCCGCACCGTCGCCACGACGCAGTACAGATCCTCCTTCAAGGCCGCGTCCGCGACGAGACCCCGCGCACCGCGCCCAATTTTCACGGCGGCGGCCTCGACCTCGTCTGCTCTCCGTCCGGTGAAGACGACCGACGCGCCCTCGACCGCCAGCCGCTCGGCGATCGCGAGGCCGATACCCTTCGCTCCACCGACCACGAGCGCAACCTTGTCCATCAACCGCGTCTTAGCCGACTGCCTGAATGGCTCTCAAAAGCGGACGGTAGCTGGAGGGCGAAAAAACCTAAGTTCGGCTGCATCCGATCATCCGGCTCATGGCTAGCGCTCTTGATGCCGCCTTCGCGGCAGATGGAGAAAGCCATGCGACTGAGCCTCATTGCCATTACCCTGCTGGCCGGCACCTGTCTTGGAACCGCCGCGCGTGCCGACACCGTTGCGGCGCTCGTCGGCGACGCCACCCTGGCGCATGTCGACACGGCTGCGAAGAAGGTCACGAAGACGGTGACGATCACCGGGATCAGCGGAAGCGTTCTTGGCATCGACGTACGCCCGGCCGATGGCATGCTCTACGCCGTGATTTCGGATGGCAGCGTCGTCACGATCGATCCGATGTCCGGCAAGGCCATGCCCAAGTCAAAGCTCGACACGATGCTGGTCGCCGGCACCGCGGCAACCGTCGACTTCAATCCCGTCGCCGACCGCCTGCGCATCATCGGTTCGGACGGCACCAACCTTCGCGCCAATGTCGATGACGGCAAGGTGACGAAGGACGGCCAGCTCAAGTTTGCCGAGACCGACAGCATGAAGGGCAAGACCCCGAAGGTGACGGCTGGCGCCTACACCAATGCCTTCAAGGGCACGAAGGAGACGGCCCTGTTCGACATCGACGCTGCTGGCGCACTGCTGAAGCAGGCTCCGCCGAATGACGGTATTCTGAACACCGTCGGCATGCTCGGCATGTCAGGCGAGGCCGTGGCCTTCGACATCCTGTCCGATGGCCAGGGCGGCAATCAGGCCTGGGCCATGGCCGGCGACACGCTCTACAAGGTGGATCTCGCAACCGGGAAGGGCGAGATGGCCGCCAAAATCACCGGCGTCTCTGGTAAGGTCCGTGACATCGCCATTCTCCCCAAGATGTAGCATCGCTCCGCCACTGCAGGACCGGCCCGGCGGCCGGTCCATCTGATCGCCAGGAGAGTCATGGAGCCGTTCGATCACGCCTCCGCGCTGGAAGGCTGCGCCCGTGGGGATTCGGCGTCGCTGCGGCGTCTCTACGACCATGAGGCGGGCTTCCTACTCGCCGTCGCGCACAGGATCGTGCGGCGGCGTGATGTTGCGGCTGACGTCCTACACGATGCCATGATGGACATCTGGGAGCGCGCCGACACCTTCGACCGCAGCCGCGGCGCGGGCCGTGCCTGGATCACCAGCATCGTGCGACATCGCGCGCTCAAACACATCCGTGTCGTTGGCCGGGAGACAGACCTCGACGCAGCCGCGGCGACAGAGATCGCGGTCGACGCGCTCGATCCGTTCACCATCCTCGCGACATCGCAGGACGGCGCCCGCCTGCACGGTTGCCTCGCGCGGCTCGAAGCCGACAGGCGGCGGGTGATCCTTCTCGCCTACGTCGATGGACTGTCACAGTCTGAGATCGCTGAGCGACTGGGAACACCGCTCGGGACTGTGAAGGCCTGGGTCCGCCGCAGCCTCATCGCCTTGAAGGATTGCCTGTCATGATCCCGAGCCAGCCGGAAGACCGTGACGTCCTGGCGGGCGAATACGTGCTGGGCCTGCTCCACGCAGAAGCCACGGCGGAAGTCGAGCGGGCCATGGGTTCGGATGCAGATCTTGCTCGCCGCGTTGCTTTCTGGGAGGAGCGGCTGCTGCCGGCCTCCGCGGCCCTCGGGAAAGCCAATGTCGATCCGGCCCAATGGGCGCGGATCGAGCAGGCCCTCGCGACGCGCCGGCAGGCGCTCGGCCCGACCACGGCTCCCGCCCTCACACAGGCGCGAGGCGGGATGTTGAGAGTAGCGTGGCGGAGCCCTGCGCTGTGGCGGGCCACCACGGGGCTCTCCACGGCTGCCGCGATCCTTCTAACGATCCTGCCGAGCCGCATGTTGGCGCCGGCCGAGAGCCCAACGCGGTACTACGCAATCCTGCAGAGTCGCGACGCCTCCGGGCAGGAGAGTGGACCGGGATGGCTCATCCAAGTTGCCCAGAACGGCACCGTGCGGTCCCTGCCGCTGGCTGACGTGCGACCAGGAAGCGGGCGCGCGTTGCAGCTCTGGACCCTGTGGGATCAGGCACGCGGCCCCGTTTCCCTCGGCGTGCTGCCCCCGGGCGGAGCGATCCGTCTGCCACCGGAGCGGCTGGAAGCCATCGGCGACGGGCAGCTTTTCGAGATTACGCTGGAACCCGAGGCGGGTTCGCCGATCGGTCGCCCGACGGGCCAGATCCTGTTCATAGGCCGTGCGAAGGGGGCGGCAACGCAGGCTCTGTAACGGGGCGATCGAGGTGCTCGAAGGAGTTCGTTCGCGTTCGAGGTGAGCCATTATGATTCACGGCCATGCTCGCTTTCGCATTCTGAACAGAAGCGAACCATCGCAAACTCACCCAATCCTATGGAGGATGGACCGGTCAAGGACCAACACAGACGTACAGGTTGTTGCGACTGTCATCCAAAGCAGACAATGAGTTGTAGGATTGCCTGATCAAGCAGCGGTGGATCGTAGCCAGTCGACCAGCTTCCCGACATTCTCTGCCCGAGCCGGATGTCGTGGGTGGACGACCCAATAGGGATGGGCATTGAGCACCGGCCCAAAGGGTTGAACCAGCGCGCCGCTCGCTAGGTCGTCGGCGGCAAGCACGACCGACAGGAGCGCGATTCCCTGCCCAGCAATCGCGGCCTGGATGACATGCCCTTCATCACTGAGTCGAATGCCCGCGCTACCGTCGATGTCGCTGATCCCGGCCTGCCGCAGCCAAGCGGCCCAAGTCGGCGTCTCGTCGGTTACGTGAGCCCACTCGAAATGCAGCAGCGGGTGGCTTGCCAGATCGCGCTCGGATCGAACAGTGAGGCGAGGACTGCAAGCGGGCGCGACCCGGTCTACCACCAGTCTGTGGACGCCGAGGCCCGGGTAGGGACCCGGCCCGTATCGGACGGCAATGTCGACCCCGTCGCGAACGAAGTCCACCAGGCTGTCGGACGCGTGCAGCCTCAGGTCACAACCCGGATGGGCCGCGCGAAAGTTGGCCAGCCGGGGCACGAGCCACTTGGCGACGAAGGCGGTCGGCGCCGAGATCGTGAGAACGCCGGCCGGATGTCCGCCGCGGATTTGGTCGATGGCTTCAGCGAAGGCGTCGAAGCCGTCGCGAAGCACCGGCAGCAGCACGGCCCCCTCAGCGGTAAGCCGGACCCGACGCGTCTCGCGGTGGAAGAGGCGAAGCCCCAGGGTCTGTTCGAGGAGCCGGATCTGATGGCTGATCGCGGTCGGCGTGACGCCAAGCTCGTCGGCGGCACCACGGAAGCTCAGGCGGCGCCCGGCGGCCTCGAAGGCCCGCAGCGCGGCGAGCGGGGGAAGCGATCTCCGCATCGTCATGGCTGAACGTAGCTCATCCGTCGGGTGAGGAGAACGCGTTCGTCATCCAGCATGCCAGCTGACACAAAGGCAGCTGCCACAGTGGGAGGTTGACATGAAAGCGATTGTGTTGACGCGGTTCGGTGGGCCGGACAGCTTCGAACTCCGGGACCTTCCCGACCCCCGGCCAGGACCGCGGCAGGTCCGCGTGGCGGTGCATGCCACGTCGATCAATCCGCTCGACTGCCAGATCCGTCGCGGTGACTACGCCGACCAGGTCGAACTGCCTGCCATCATCGGGCACGACGTCTCCGGCGTCGTCGACCAGATCGGATCAGAGGTGACGGAGTTCCGTGTCGGGGATGAGGTCTATTACACGGCACGGATCTTCGGCGGGCCAGGATCGTACGCGGAATACCACGTGGCGGACGTCGACATCGTGGCGCGCAAGCCCGTCAACGTCTCCCATGCCGAGGCCGCGAGCGTCAGCCTCGTTGGCGTGACCGTCTGGGAAGGGCTGGTCGAGCGGGCCCGATTGCAGGTGACCGAGACCGTGCTGATCCATGGCGGCGCCGGCGGCGTTGGGGCCATCGCCGTGCAGGTTGCCAAAGCCATCGGCGCGCGGGTCCTGGCAACGGCGCGCGGCAGCGACGCGGCGCTCGTCGAAGGGCTTGGCGCCTCGGCGGTCATCGATTTCGAGCGCGAGGACTACGTGGACGCCGTCAATCGCCTGACCGACGGCGGGGGCGTCGACGTCGTTCTGGATACCCTTGGGCGCGATACGCTTTCGCGTTCCCCAAGCATTCTACGCGAGGATGGGCGCGTGGTCACGCTGGTCGACACTGCGACGCCCCAGAACCTCATCGACGCCTGGGGCCGGAACGCGACCTACCACTTTGTCTTCTCGCGCCAGAGCAGCAGCAAGCTCGATGCCCTCACGCGCCTCATCGAGCGAGGCCTGGTGGTGCCGCAGGTCGGCTTGGAGTTTCCCCTCGTCGAAGTCGCACGCGCTCACGCGCGCTCGGAGGAGGGCCGGATAAAGGGCAAGATCGTGCTTCGGGTCAGATCGTGACGAGGCAGGATCCCCGTCGGAGCCTCTGATCTGATAGGTCGCAAGGTCCTTGTAGTCCGAGACAAAGACGACAAGCCCGCCTCTCCCTCTCCTGAGCTGGTGCCCGTACGATGGGAAACTTCGTCACCACCACGGTCGCGCCTACCCAGCGGCCATCACGCCCGGACACACACTCGTCGTCCGGTCCAACTTGGCGAAAGCCGGGCGGCACTGAGTACCAAAGGGCGTCCAAGCCCATGCTCAAGGGGGAGCGCATGACTGATCTTGCATAGAAAAAGACGAACGTGATCGCCTTCCACGAATTGATGTTCAACGATTGCCGGCCGCGCGAAGCAATCGAGCAGTATGCCGGCGCCGACTACATCCAGCACAACCCGCACGTGGCATCCGGCAAGGATGGCTTCATTATCGATTTCGAACGGATGGCCCATGAGTGGCCGGGCAAGCGGGTGGAGGTGAGGCGGGTCTTCGCCGAAGGCGATCTCATCGTTCTTCACTGTTTGCAGCACTGGCCAGGCAATTTCGATTACGCGGCCATCGACATCGTCCGGCTCGACGCTGATGGCAGTATCGTCGAGCACTGGGACGTGCTGCAGGCCCTGCCAGAGACTTCCGCCAAAGCGAACGCAATGTTCTGAGCGACCGGGATGGGGCCGCTGTGTGAGAGACAGTCTGCGATGTGCTACGCACGCATCGTGTTTCCAGCTTGAGTGTGTTGTAACCGTCGGGCCTTCTCTTGTTTGACCTCGCCCAACAAGGCGACCTTCGAGAAATTGAACGTGAAGGTGCGTTGAAGGCGCGAGACTGCTTGGCGCCGCGCTTGGAGCCAGGATCCGCTTTTCCAATTTATAAACCCGAAACCGGAAGAGCAAAAATCCACCCTATTCAGGCGTCGAACGGTCAAGCGTTTGTCGACCTAAGCACACCGTATAGGTCCATCCGCATAAACTTCTAAGCGGACATACGAATGGGGGCCTTACCGAAAGCGAGACGTTCGATGAACGAGTGCGTTACCCGTCCAGGTGGATCACGAACGCACATGCCGCCTGTCCCATGAGATGTCGGTCGGGCCGAGGTCGGACGGCAGCGTCGCGACTTTCACCGTCGATGCGGGGCGGCCGGGCTGAGCTTCTCGCAATCGAGCCTGTCTTCCTCTCGAACGATCAGCCAGCCTCACGCGCCGCACCGAGTTCGGCTTCCGCCCGCCCTCGCTGCGTCAGGTATGGCAGGAACAGGCTCATCACCTGGCGTGCGCCCCAGTCGACATGCGCGCGCGTGACCTCGCCGATGCCACGGCGCGAGCGCAGATAGTCGATCCAGTAGGTGGAGACGATCCAGGCATTGCTGACGAGCAGGTCGAGCCGGTCGGCCGGGATCGCCAGCAATCCCGCCTTCTGCATCTCCTCGATCGCCCGGCGGGTCAGCCCCTGCCCCTCATCGCTGACCTGCTTAAGACGCGGCTTGAGCTCGGGCGCGAGCCTGAAGACCATCGCCCCGTCCCGGTAGAAGAAGCGCCACTCCCACATCGCCTGGAACCAGCCAGTGAGATAGGCGCGATACCGCGCGGGCCCGTCGTCGCTGGCCACGTAGGCCGTGGCCGCGGCGTGCAGCGCCTGGGCGAACTCCCTGAACAGGGCTTCGAGCAACTGCTCCTTGCGCTGGAAATGGTAGTAGAGGTTACCCTCGTTGATCCCCACCGCCGCGGCGATCTCCGCCGTGGTGACGTTGCCGGGGCCACGCGCGTTGAACAGCTCGCGGGCGGCGTCGAGGATGCGTGCCCGCGTCTTGGGCTTGGCCGACGCCTTCGCACGGTCCCCCGCGTCCCGTCCCGCCATGGCCACATCCGCCCCGCTCGCGCATCCACTCCCGCCCGGACCCTAGCCGCGTGGAGGCCGCCCCACAATTAAGGTGCATGCCTGTTGATCGGCTAAGGTGGACACCTTAGTTGGGGCGTCGCGAACTTCGGAAGGCTCCAGCCATGGCGATCCTCACGGTGCCCCGCGACGGACCTGACGATGCAGCGTCGCACCCGGAGCCGCGGGGCGGTGCGCATTTTGATGTGCTGGTGATCGGCGCCGGCATTTCGGGCATCAGCGCGGCCCACGCCCTGCAGACCCAGTGTCCACAAAAGAGCTACGCGATCCTCGAAGCCCGCGCCTCTCTCGGCGGGACCTGGGACCTGTTCCGCTACCCCGGCCTGCGCTCGGATTCCGACCTCTACACCTTTGGCTTCAGCTTCCGGCCTTGGACCGAGGACAAGTCGATCGCCGACGCGGCCTCGATCCTGCGCTACCTGCGGGACACCGCCGCGGCGTTCGGCATCGACCGCAGGATCCAGTACGGCCGGCGCGTGGTTTCCGCGGCCTGGGACACGTCGCAGGCGCGCTGGACCCTGGAGGTCGAGGCGGGGCAGGAGCGCATCACCTATACCTGCGGCTTTCTCTACGTCTGCGCCGGCTACTACGACTACGCGGGCGGCTATCGCCCGGACTGGCCGGGCACGGAGCGTTTCGCGGGGCCTATCGTGCATCCGCAGGCCTGGCCCGACGACCTCGACTATGCCGGCAAGCGCGTCGTGGTGATCGGGAGCGGTGCCACCGCGGTGACGCTGGTGCCGGCAATGGCACGGCGCGCCGCCCACGTGACCATGCTGCAGCGCTCGCCCACCTACATCGTGGCGCTACCCGCGCGCGACCGCATCGCCAACTGGCTGAAGGCCCGCCTGCCGGCCCCCATCGCCCATCGCCTCGCGCGCTGGAAGAACATCGGCTTGAGCATTCTCTTCTATCAGTTCGCCCGGCGGAAACCCGAGACGCTGACGCGGCGCATCCTCGGCGGCATCCGCGAGCAACTCGGCCCCGACTACGATGTCGGCAGACATTTCACGCCACGCTACAAGCCGTGGGACCAGCGCCTCTGCCTCGTGCCGGACGGCGACCTGTTCGCGGCGATCCGCACCGGCAAGGCGAGCGTCGAGACCGACACGATCACGCGCTTCACCGAGAACGGCCTGGACCTCGCCTCCGGCAAGACCCTGCCGGCCGACATCGTCGTGACCGCCACCGGCCTGACGATGAAGCTCATGGGCGGGGTGAGGATCAGCGTCGACGGCGTCATGGCCGATCCGGCCGACCGCTACCTGTATAAGGGCATGATGCTGAGCGACGTGCCCAACCTCGCCCTCGCCCTCGGCTACACCAATGCCTCCTGGACGCTGAAATGCGAATTGACGGCGGACTATGTCTGCCGCCTCCTGCGCCGCATGGACAGGCGGGGCGAGGCGTGGTGCGTGCCGCGCCGGGGCGCGGCCACCGGCGCTGAGCCGCTGATCGGCTTCAGCTCGGGCTATGTCACCCGGGCGCGCCACCTGATGCCGAAGCAGGGCACCGCCTCGCCGTGGAAGCTTCACCAGAACTACGTGCTGGATCTCGCCGGCCTCCGCTACGGCCGGCTGGATGACGGCGCCATGGTGTTCGGCGGCCGGCGCACCGGCACCCGGCGGGCGGCCTGAACGCCTGCCCCCGCGGGGGCGGATATCCGTTGCACCGAGGCTTCGTAGGGCAGGAACCGATTTCATGTTCGATCTCAAGGGACGCACCGCCCTCGTCACGGGTGCGGGCAGCGGCATCGGCCGGGCCATCGCGGTCTCGCTCGCCGGGCGGGGCTGCAACCTCGCCCTCGCCGACGTGAACGAGGCGGGCCTGACCGAGACGGCGCAGCCGCTCGCCGGCCCCGTCCGGGTCACCCGTCACCGCCTCGACGTCGCCGACCGGGAGGCGGTCGCGGCGTTGCCCGCGACGGTGGCCGCCGCCCATGGCGGCCTCGACCTCCTCGTCAACAACGCGGGCGTGGCCATGGCCGGGGCCTTCGCGCAGGTGAGCGAGGCCGACTTCGAATGGCTGATCGAGATCAATTTCTGGGGCGTCGTGCGCATGACCCGGGCCTTCCTGCCGATGCTGGAGACCGCTCCCGAAGCGCGGATCGTCAACCTGTCGAGCCTCTACGGCCTGATCGCCCCGCCGGGCCAGACCGCCTATGCGGCGAGCAAGTTCGCGGTGCGCGGCTTCTCGCAGGCCCTCGCCCACGAACTTGCGGGCGGCACGGTCGGGGTGACCGTGGTGCATCCCGGCGGCGTCGCCACCTCGATCGCCGATTCGGCGCGGGCCACCGCGGCCCTCTCGGCCGAGGAGCTGGAGCGGGGACGCCGCATCGCCAACAGCCTCCTGACGATGCCGCCCGCCCGCGCCGGAGACATCATCGTACGCGGCGTCGAACGACGACGGCGGCGCATCATCATCGGCAACGACGCCAAGATCGCCTCGCTGATCGAGCGCCTGATGCCGGTTTCCTACTGGGGCCTCCTGAGCCGCCTGAAGGGAGAGCGCAGGTGATGCCGGCTTTGCCGACCGCGTTCGCGTTGGGCGCCCTCATCCTCGTCGCCCTCTTGGGCTCCGCCTTCGTCATCACGTGGCTTATCGGGCGGGGCATCGCACGGCGCCTTCCCCCACGCGGACGCTTCCTCGATCTGCCGCAGGGCCGCATCCACTACCTGGAGGCCGGGAGCGGCCGGCCGCTCGTGTTCGTACACGGTCTCGGCGGACAGCTCGGCAACTTCGCGTATGCCCTGCTCGACCGGCTCTCGGACCGGTTCCGGGTGGTGCTGATCGACCGGCCCGGTTCCGGCCACTCGCCGCGATCCTGGCGCGCCGCCGCCGATCTTCCGGGCCAGGCCGACACAATTTTGAGCGTTATCCGTCATCTCGGGCTGGAGCGCCCGATCGTCGTCGGGCACTCGCTCGGCGGCGCGGTCGCCCTCGCGCTAGGCCTCGAACATCCGCGCCTTATCGGCGGCCTCGCGCTGATCGCGCCCCTGACGCAGCCGCAGGACACGGTCCCCGCACCGTTCCGGCTCCATGCCATCCGTTCGTCCCTCCTGCGGATGGCCGTCGCTTGGACCCTCGCGACGCCATTGGCGATTCTGCGCAGCCGGGGCGTCCTCGACACGGTGTTCGGGCCGGACGCGGTGCCGGCCGATTTCGGAACGCGGGGCGGCGGCCTACTCGGCCTGCGGCCCTCCAGCTTCTACGCCGCCTCAACGGACTTGAACGCGGCCGGTGCGGACATGCCGGGGCTTGCGGCGCGGTATCCTGGCCTCGCCGTTCCTATCTCGGTCCTCTACGGAACCGGCGATCGCGTGCTCAGCTCGGTCGAGCACGGCGAGGGCCTGAAGCGGGTTCTACCCGGTACGCGCCTCGTCCTCGTACCGGGCGGCCACATGCTGCCGGTCACGGATCCTGACCGCGTCGCCGCCTGGATCACGGCGATCGCGGCGGAGATGACGCCAGCGGAGCCGGCGCCTCATACGGCCGCGCCTTCGGCGACCGGAAGTCCGTGAGTCCAGCGAAGCTCCGATCCCAGCCCAACTTGGCCGCACAGGATGATGTCCTTGCTGCTAAACAGCGGAGGTGAGCACCCATTCCCGCGGATGGCTCAAACTGGCTTAGACGGAAAGACGCGTGTGTCCCTGCGGTGGATCCTTGTGACGGCCGGCGGGATCATCGCCGGCCGAGTTCTGGTCAACGCCTTGGCTCGGCGGCGTGCCGGCCGGAACCGAAGCAAAGATATGGGCCGGTTCACGGTGAGGCAGGTCCGCGTCGATGGCAGGACGATGCAGGCCCGCGTCTCGGTTGACGCCGTACCGGATGACCGTCTGCCCGTGATCCTCGTCCACGGGCTCGGGATGTCGAGCCGCTACATGATCCCGCTCGCACGGCATCTCGCTCCTCATGTCAAAGTCTATGCGCCTGACCTGCCCGGCTTCGGCTTGAGTGAGAAACCCTGCCGAACCCTCACGGTGCGCGAGCTTGCGGACGCACTGGCGACCTGGATGCATGCGGTCGGGGTGGAGCGCGCGGCCTTTGTCGGCAATTCCCTGGGCTGCGAGGTGTTGGTCGAACTGGCCCTCCTTCATCCGCAACTCGTCGAACGCCTTGTGCTGCAGGGTCCCACGCCGGACCCGGTGGCACGTGGCCTCGTCCGGCAGGTCGTCGGTTTCCTTGCCATCGCACCGTTCGAGCGTTGGTCGCTCGCCTGGGTGGCGATCACCGATTATGCCCGTGGCGGGATCGGACGCTACATCTTGACCCTGCGCAGCATGGTCGACAATCGCATCGCGGAGAAGGTCCGGCGGGTCACACAGCCGACGCTCGTAGTCTGGGGCACGCGCGACTACATCGTCCCGCATGCATTCGTCGCGAGCCTCGCCGGCTCCTTGCCTCATGGCAGACTTGTGGTCATTCCAGGAGCAGCTCATGGGATCAACTACTCGCATCCGGAAGCGTTCACTGCGGTCCTTCTTCCGTTTCTCTCCGGTGGCGCGGAGGAAGCCCGTTGCACAGAGCCGAACCCTGGCGGATAGCGTATGATAGCGCGTCAGTGACGGTGGCCTAATCGACAGGTCCTCTCTCGTGCGCTCAGCCCGAACGCGGACTGCCAGAAGGCCAATAGGGGCGGAACGGCTTGGCAGGCTTGAGGACATCACGTTCGAAGACGGTATTCTGTTTGGTCGATAATCTCGTCAGACGCGCCGTGTTCTACGGCCTATGTAGTCTCCTCGACGTTACCGCAGAGGAGGCCGAGCTTCAGATTTCGGTCTCTTCAGCCAAGGCAAGAGCATCTTCAACGTCCACACTGAGGCACCTTACCGTGCTCTCGATTTTGGTATGCCCGAGCAGAATCTGTACAGCTCGCAGGTTGCCGGTTCGCTTGTAGATCAACGCCGCCTTTGTTCGGCGCAGGGAGTGTGTCCCGTAGTCTTCGCGTCGTAGCCCGATGCCAGTCACCCCATTCATCGACCAGACGGGCGTACTACCGGGTACTTATGTGCGCCTCATGGTCGATCCGGCTAGGGAAGGCGTAATCGTCAAGCCCACCACCTCGGCACCCCAGCCAAGTCAGGATGCTGGTACGTGCTGGTTCAAGCAATTCGAACTGTACAGGACGCCCAGTCTTTCGTTGAACGACAATGACGCGGGCGCGTACGTGACCGCCGCTGACAAGCTCACCGAATTTTAATTTGACGATGTCGCAACCGCGCAGCTTGCTGTCGATGGCGCGGTCGAACATTGCGCGGTCGCGTACACGCCGCTTCCCGTCGAGCCAAAAACGAATGGCCCAAACCTGCTGTAGTTAGAGAGCGCGTTTGGCCCCGAGCCTCCGTCATGCGTTCCAGGGTCGGCGGTTCTTAAATTCTGGGTCGTGCTCTGAATGTCTCATTTCTCATCTCCCAACTGGCCCGTGCCGGCAGAGAGAGGAAGGATGCTTCGAACGTCGGCAGCGCGTCACTGCTTCAACGTTTGGAATGTGTGTCTCGGAACTGACAGGCTGAGAAGCAGACCGGCGGCGTCCGAGCCAACTACGCCAAAAAGCCATTCCGTCGGGTGCTCTGAAGCAGACCTAACCTGTGCCTTCGCCGCGGTCTGCTTGCTTAAGCACTATCCGCTGCAACTGGCCGATTGCTGTCTCGATCTGCGTTTCGTTGAGCGATGAGTATCCGAAGACCAACATGTCGTCCCGTGCCCCGGGGTCGAAATCGTAGGCAGCCCCGCTCGAAAGGGCGTAGACCCCGATGCCCTGCTCGCGTGCGAGAAGCTGGATCTGCCGAGCGGGCAGAAAGCCGGGCGGAAGGCGCCAGACCAGGTGCAGGCCACTCTCGCCGCCGAGGACGACGGCCCCGTCGAACGTCCTGTGCAGTGCTCCAACCAGACAGTCACGGCACGCCTTGTAGACCTGCCTCAGGCGACGCAGGTGCCGGTCGAAGTGTCCCTCGTCGATGAAGGCGGTGAGCGCAGCCTGCTCAAGCCAGGCCTGGCCGTTGCTCATCCGCGCCTTCAGCATCCGCGCCTCGTCCCAGAACATGCGCGGGACCGTGGCGAAACCGACGCGCAGGCCGGCGCCCACGGACTTGGAGAACGTCCCAGCGTAGAAGACGCGCCGGCCTCCGTCGAGGCCGGCCAGGGCCGTCAATGGCGGCCCGTCGTACCGGAAGTCGCTGTCGTAATCGTCCTCGACGATGTAGCTGTCGGTCTCCTCCGCCCATCGCAGTAAGGCCAGGCGCCGCGCCAGCGGCATGGTGGCCCCGGTGGGGAACTGATGCGAGGGCGTGACGTAGAGCAGACTGCCCTTGGCTGGCGGCAGGAGGTCCGTTCGCAGCCCCTCGCCGTCGACCGGCACCGGATGGATCTCCAGGCCGGCGTTCCTGAAGATCAGCGAAGCTCCGAGGTAGCAGGGGTTCTCGATGCAGAGCTGTCGGGTATGTCCCCTCAGCAGGTTGAACACGAGGTTGAGGGCGTCCTGCCCACCCGTGGTCACGATTGACCTGACCGGTATTTTGGACCGAGCCAATTGGAAGGCTACTGCATGGTGGCGGCCATGGGTAGCCGGAAGGCCAGATCCGGGAGGGTGACAGGCGC